>JBFRWR010000316.1:0-22624 GCA_051439685.1 Trichodesmium sp. | reverse complement strand
GTAAGCATTCAGGTGTAGGGGTTGACAAAATTACCCCAATTACTCAGATACAGGAATTAGCGATAATTCCTGAGAACCAGGCTTTACTGTCAAACAGAGCGATCGCCTCAAAAAATCAAGAACAGAGCGACCCTGGGCGCGACAAGACTGTATCACGCTCAATAATGTTGCCGAACGACGAAATCCAGACCAAGAGCGAGAACCACCAGCGACTTTACGCTTTGTAACTGCTAAACGCAATGACCTTTCCGCCCGATTATTATCGGGAGGTACTTGAGGATGGTCAAGGAAATACCACCATTGATGAGATTTGTCCTTTAAGGACTTCAACAATAACCCTGCTACATGACCTGCTTTGCCACTCCAAGTCGAAATTGCCTGTTTAACCATCACCTTAAAAGATTGTGCCCAAGAAGCATAAGCAGATGCTTCACGAGTCTCACGCCAGATACGATGTTGAGTAAAGGCTTCATCAATCAAGGAAAGAAATGCTTCTCCCAAGGCTTTCTGATAGGGTTGTTTCAGACGAGTTACTTGCTCAAAATGTCGTCGTAGATGAGCTAGACATTTCTGCTGGGCTACTACTTGATAGCCGTTGTAGACACTGAAATCGTCGGAACTAAGAACTCCTGAAAAACTTTGACCAAGCAGATACTCCAGTTCAGCTCGTGAACGAGTATCTCCAGCATGAAATAAACTATATTTCTCGGACGATATGACCCATATCCATTCTTTGACTCCTCTTACCAACCACGGGGACTCATCCACATGGAGATGAGGTTGAGTTTTTACCCAGTCTTTTAATTCTTGTACTTGTGGAGTTACTGCCTTAGCCACTCTACAGGTGGTGGCTTCCAAAGTTCCTAAACTTACCTCTATTTTCCCAAACTCTGCCAACCATTCTTGTTGTTTTTCATAAGACAAATGGCCGTAGTGTCCCAACCATACTAGCATTGCTTGTAGATTTGCCGACAAATCTTGTCCGGGAATTACCTGAGGTGGTAATTCTCCTGATACTTGCTCTCCACATTGGCTACAAAATCGTCGCACTTGTTGATATTCAACGATTTCAATTGGATGTTCTACCAGTTGGGCTACCTGGTAACTTCTGGTAGTTGCTCCCCCGCTTTCCCAGTGATTTCCTCCACATACTGGACATCTTTGGGGTTCCGCTACTTGGTAACGATCTACTCTACGAAACCCTTTTCTGGTCTTTCCTGGATGTCCCAGTTGTCCTCCTGGTTTTCGATCGCTTGAGTCTGATTCCTTTTCCTTTTTGACTGGGGTTTTTTCTGAACGCTTAATTAGATCGCTTGAAGGGGGTAATGATGAGGTTTGACTATCTTTATTACATAGTCCTTTGAGTCGTTCTATCTCTTCAATCAGTTTTTCTATTGCTTGTTGCTGTTGCCAAACCAGCTCTACTAGAGCTTCTTTGGACAATAGCTCTAGGTCTTTTCGGTCTTTTGAGATATCTGGTGGCTGGAAATTCATTTCTTATCAGTAATACAGATCTTTCCCTTTTTGTCAACCCCTACACCTGAATGCTTACTAAGAGGTAATTCTGCTAATTAATAATTAATAATTAAATTATTAATTATTGAAGCAAGTATAGCGTTACTTTTAGGAATTGGTATAAAAGAGTAATACTATTTCTCAAAAACCTTTCTACATTTTATTGAGTAGGGGAGTGAGGGAGTGTAGGACGTTGCATACAACGTTCGTATGGGAGAAGTAAAAATAATAATAATTAATATTAACCAGCCAGTAATTATCAAAAAAGTTTCATGCGCTTGTCTGAATTACTTAATAATTGAAGTTCCACCCAAGTATAGCATTACTTTTGGTAATTGGTATAATTCGATAAACAAGGAATAGAAAAAATGGAGAGTTTGGCTAAAAGTTTTGCTTGGGGAAAACGGACCTACATAATGGGTATTTTGAATGTAACCCCAGATAGTTTTAGTGATGGTGGTGATTTTAATACATCAGAAGCAGCTTTAATGCAGGTAAAAAAAATGGTGGAGGCGGGTGCTGATATGATTGATATTGGCGGTCAATCAACTAGACCAGGATCTGAAGTTGTTTCTATAGATGAGGAACTGAATCGGGTTTTACCAATAATTAAGTTGTTAAGAAGTCAAGAAAATATTTGTGGAGAAATTCCAATTTCTGTTGATACGACTAGGGCAATAGTTGCAGAAAAATCTGTTGAAGCTGGAGCTAATTTAATTAATGATATTTCTGGTGGAACTTATGATGATGAAATGTTTTCTGTGGTAGCTTCTCTGAAAGTGCCGATTATTTTAATGCACATTCGGGGTACGCCAAAAACTATGCAAAAATTGACAGATTATCAAGATTTAATTGGGGAAATTTATCAGTTTTTACAGAGTAGAATTGAGGTGGCTGTTAGAGCAGGAATTGAAAGAGAGAAAATTATTATTGACCCCGGTATTGGTTTTGCGAAAAATTACGAACAAAATTTAGAAATTATCCGCAATTTATCAAGATTTAAAAGTTTAAATTGTCCGATTTTAGTGGGGTTATCTCGTAAAAGTTTTATTGGTCAAATTTTAAATCAACCTGATGCTAAACAAAGGGTTTGGGGAACTGCTGCAGGTTGTGTCGCAGCGATCGCTCAATCTGTAGATATTTTACGGGTTCACGATGTTAAAGAAATGTCTGAAGTTTGTCGAGTTGCTGATGTTATTTTTAGGAGTCAGGAGTCAGGAATTAGGAGTTAGGAGTTAGGAGTTTTTTAGGAGTCAGGAGTTAGAATCAAGAAATTATATGATTCAAGCTGAACTAGAGATGATAGAATATGGCATCTGTTAAAGCAATAGTGAAAGCTGTGTGTTTTTCAACCAGGAATAAAAGGCAATTTCTTTTAATTTTTGACCAAAAAAACAGGTCTCAAACTTCCCCTTTTAAGAGGATGAAAAAAGTCAACTTCAGTATTTCAATTCTCTAGCTTTCCTAGGTCATGCTGCGCAAACAGCAGTCGGAACTGATAAGTGAAAAAGCTGATAACTGATAACTGATAACTGATAACTGAAAAAAATGTCTCGCTCTAAAGCTCTCTATTCTTATATATTAATCCGTTTGCTATTGGCACCACTAATGCTATGGACAATTAGCACTTTAGTTTTCTTGTTATTACGAGCAACTCCTGGAGACCCTGTGGATGCTATTCTTGGGCCAAAAGCCTCAACAGCTACTAAAGAAGCTCTCAGGTCTCAACTTGGTTTAGATGGTTCACTACTAGAACAATATCTTAATTATCTAGGTAAATTATTTAGTTTTGACTTGGGTACATCCATGACTACTCGTGGTGAGTCAGTTTGGCAAATTATTCAAAATCATTTTCCCGCCACTGTAGAATTAGCAGTATTTAGTATGGCGATCGCTCTAATAGTCGGAATTACTGTTGGGTCTATTGCTGCTTCTCATCCTAATACTAAATTAGATGTTGGTGGGCGTTTATTTGGAATTATTACTTATGCAGTTCCGCCTTTTTGGGCTGGGATGATTTTACAATTAATTTTTGCCGTACAGTTAAAATGGTTTCCTTTAGGTACTCGTTTTCCTATTACTGAAAATCCACCTCCAGGCATTACAGGTTTATATACCATTGATAGTATTTTAAGTGGCAATATCGGTCATTTTTTCACATCGATATATTATTTAGCTTTGCCAAGTTTAACATTAGGAATTTTGCTCAGTGGCATTTTTGAAAGAATGGTGAGAATTAATCTCAAACAAACATTACAAGCTGATTATGTGGAAGCTGCTAGAGCAAGAGGGATTCCTGAATTAAGAATATTATTTGCTCATGCTTTGAAAAATGCCATGATTCCAGTAATTACTGTTTTAGGGTTAACTTTTGCTGCTTTATTAGGGGGAGCAATATTAACAGAAGTAACTTTTTCTTGGCCGGGTTTGGCAAATAGATTGTATCAAGCAATTAGTTCGCGAGATTATCCGACAGTACAGGGAATAGTCGTATTTTTTGCAGGTATTGTTGTGGTGGCTAGTATTTTTATTGATATTTTAAATGCTTATATCGATCCGAGAATTAGGTATTGATTAGGAGTCAGGAGTTAGGAGAGAAGAGGAGGAAGTTTTAAAATATAAGGAGGAGCAAGTTTTTATTACTATAGTCATTTCAAATAAGAATGAAACAGTTTTTTAGCTGGAAGCCTTTAACAGCAAGAAACCTTCGTCTAAATCTAAACTAAAATGACTATAATTATCTAGACATATATTACTCCTCATCTTCCCTACTCCAGAAAACTACTATCAATCGGAAATATCAAGACATAGCTATGTTCATACTTTTTTGGTAAAACTTTATCCTTTCTGGTTAAAGAAATTTTTTGGTACACCATTTGCATTATATGAAGCACTATTGACAAAAAAATGCCAAAAATTTTACTATTATGTTCATCGCAATAGTAAAAAATTATGTTTATTGGTACAAAAGAAGCAGCTTCTCTTTTGAGTATTTCAACTCAAAGAGTGCGAATCTTAATTAAAGAAGGTCGTATTCAAGGAGCAAGAAAAATTAATGGTCGAATTTGGGTTATTCCTTTATACAAAGGAATGCCGAGAGTGTCTGGTAGAAAGCGCGGACCTAACCCTCGTTGGCACTCCTGTAGGCATTGTGGCAAAAATACTATTCATTTCAATCGTCCTAACATTGCTGTAAATAAAAAGGAGAAAAAGACCGATCTTCATGTACTTTCTGCTAAACGAGGGAATAAGACTTTAGCGAAAGGTCATGAAATTGAGATTCACGGTCCGTGCAAAATTGTTTATCGACCTGATCAACCTCACTCTTGTGGAGCAACAGTTTGGATTGAGACCTTGGCAACGGCAACAATGTTTAATTTTGATGGTAAAGTTGAGCAAGTTGATAGTAGATGGATTGAAGAAAGGTAATTGATGTAAGAAATTAATAGACCTCTCCAAAAATCAAATCAATTAGTAATATCTGATTGTTGTAGAAATAGAGAACCTTCGCGTAAATTTGTGGCGGAGAGGATAGAGGTGTTTAAATCAAATTAAGATTTAGATTAAAAATACATTTTTTATAGGAATTACCGAATAATTAATAATTAATAATTAAACAATTCAGGTTTAAAGCCTCCCCTTTGAAGAGAAAAAAAGAATTTTTTTCTTTGCGTCTCAATCCTTTTCCTCAAAGGAAGAGGTAATGAGGGCTGGCTGATTAAATCTAAAAGTTTTTATCTATAAAGGTTATAGTCTTTTTTCATCCAGAAAAAGTGCAACAATTCCTGCTCAAACTACCAAAAAGTCAGGATTTTAGGCAGACCAAGGGTAGAAAAATCTCCGAACAATTATTTCTCTGATGTTCTCTGTCTCCCCACACGAACCAACTTCCCACCCACCCTCAACTCTGCTTTTTTCAGCCAACCCTAATTATTAATTGTTAATTGCTGAAACACGTCAAACTCAGTTGCTAATAAAAATTCTTGGTTTTAACAGATTAAGTATATAAAACTATAGTAAGAAAATTTAATGTCTAGGGGTGTTATTTATATTGCAACTGGAGATTTGATATATTAACTGGGTAATGGATCGCCTTTTAAAGGGATTAAAAAAAAATCCAATTATTTCAAGCCTGTGGCTTTCCTACGGAATGCTGCGCAAACAGCTAGAGGTACTGATAGCGTAGCTCCTGCGTAGGAGGCTAACTGATAACTGAAATCATCCTCTCTACATTAATTTCGCTGAAGTTGAAATTTACATTGACTTGGGAGCGGAAAGACTTTGAGCCGCAGAATAAGGATGGAAGAAGAATAGCAGTTGAAATTAAAACATTTCTCAAACCTTCGGTAGTTTCAGAATTTCACACAGTTTTAGGACAATTCTTGAATTATCGCTTTGCTCTTCATCAAGAAGAAACAGAGCGAATACTATACCTGGCTATTCCTCTTCCAGTTTACTATTCCTGTTGTACGAGACTTTCTTTCCCTGTCGTTTTGTTCTTAGGAAATATTTTTTTCAACTATTCCCGGTTCCCTCTTCTCTATTCCCTGCTATATAATTATTAATCTTGAACTACTGAAATAATAGTTAAAATGCTCAAAATTCACAACTTACTTCTAACTACCAGTTTTTTTTACCTTTACCTTTCAACTTATTGTTTAGCAAAAACTCCTGAATTTGCCGATCGCTTTGATCAAAATACTCTCAACAAAACTAATCTAAATCTTATTTCTCAAAGTCAAACCGAAACAGACCAAACATTAGAAGCTCCCAATCAATTTACCCCTAACCCCCTCGAAAGCACTGAACCAGATCCACTTTTACCAAACCCGCCAACAACAGGCACTTTAACAGGAGAAAAACGAGAAAAACTCTCTCAAGAGCTAGATCAACTAAATGCCGAAGCAGCAGCATTATTAGGAGCAGGAGAAACAATTAAAGCTTTTGAAACTTGGAATAGAGAACTTCGTTTACGACGTTATCTTGGTCAAATAGAAGAATTAACTGCCTTAACAAGAGTAGCAGAAATAGCATGGAATAATAATCAAAAATTACAAGTGCAGTGGATAACAAAACGACTAGAAACACTCCAACCAGAAATTCAAGAACAAGAACCTGCTAATCTAGAATTATTACAAGCATTAGGTTCAGCATTTAATACAGTCAGAGCCAAAGATCCAGCAATTCAAGTTTATCAACAGGTAGTTACTGAGTCAAGAAAAAGAGAGGATATCGCTACATTAAAACAAGCTTTAACAGCAATGGGAGAAATACATTTGAATTGGTTAGATTATGATAATGCAGCGATCGCCTATGAAGAATTATTAGAAGTTCAACAGCAGAGTAACTCAGAAATATCTCCTAATGAACCAACAACAAATCCGCCAGTAAATACCAATTTTGAAAAAGTAAATACTCTAAAACAATTAGCCTTTATTTATAATCAAAGCGGGCAACCTTTACAAGCAATTACTGCCAAAGAAAGATTAGTAGATTTTTATCAAAGTCAACAAAATATTGCAGAAATTCCTCAGATAAAAATCTCAATTGCTAAAGATTATGAGGAACTTGGAAAACTTAATCTTGCAGGTCAATATTATCAGGAAGCTTATAGTATTGCTGAATCAATTCAACAATTTTATAGTGCGAGTGAAGCTTTAGGAAATTTAGCAGAACTCTATGTTTCTCAAGATCAAAAAGAGGCAGCAATTGAAATATATAAAACACAACTTTTGATGGATCAACAATTTATTAATGTTTATGGGATGATGGAAACTTACGATAGAATGGGGCAAGTTTATGCACAATTAAATTCTTTTGGTTTGGCAATGTCATCTTTTCAAAGGGGTTTAGAATTATCAAGACAATTGGGAGGATATCGAGAAAGTTATTTTTTACAAAAGCTTGATAAGTTGAATAGAAATAATTGAAGCAATAAATAGGGTTTGCTGAAAAAGTTTTATGGGTAAGGGTAGGAGTCAGGAGACAGGAGACAGGAGACAGGAGAAATGGGAATTATCCGGGAGATACAAGGGAAAATTGAGGAACAATTTTTCTGCCATAATCATCTTATTCATACTAACTTTTTCAGCTTTTTCAACTAAAAAAGTCTAAAGTCTTTATCTTTCAATACTTTCATAATTAATCAGCAAGCCCTATTTAAGCTATGCTCCTATGACTAAGATTTGCTTATTCTAATTTCCGACGCCTCTTTACTACCTGTGAAAAAATTACTTTATGAGGTTTTTTTAGGCAGCTTTTCTATTCAATTCCCAGAATTGTTTGACTCTATTTTGCCATTCATACCAGTATTTGGTAAGTTCCTCTGAGTCAAATATAGTAATATCAACCTCATCAGGAGTAACTAGAATATGTAAAGCCTGAGTTATTTTGACCTGAGATGGTGGTCGTCGATATTGTTGATTAATAGCTCCAGCATAAGCAACTAATTGTAATTTTTTCTCTTGGTAAATAGGTTTAATACGATCGCTAAATTTAAACTCAATGACAGATTCAGGTAAGTCAGCATAAGTTGCAATACAATCAACTCGTCCAGCATATCCTTCATACTTATCAAACACATGACTTTCCAGTAAACGAACATTGTGAATTTGTTCTAAGTGAGGTAGTAGGTTTTTCCAGTGAGATTGAATTAGCTGGGGGCAAGGTATATTCTTACCATAGAAAAATTGTTCAATTTGACGATGCCCTAGAATTCCCATTTGTTTACTTTCGCTAATAATACTATTAGCTACTGAGTTTCCTACTCGTTGACGCCAACTTTTGAATTGTGCTTTTTCTGCGCTTGTTCTTGTCTTATCAATAATATGAGTAATGCTCGGAAAAGAATTACCAAAGCAATCTTCTATTCTACTTATGCCATTTTTGTGAGTATACTTTGCATAATGTTTAGGTAAAGGGTTCTGAGAAATGTAATTACTCATAATTTTTGTTTGTTTAAACTACATTTCCAGCATAAAAAGTGGATACTACCCCAAGGCAAGGGGTACAATAATTTACCTGTAAATTCTTTACAATAAAGTATTCAGCTTGAGGATAGCTTGGGAGTAACCCAAACCTTTTTTCCATCCCTTAAAATTATTAGGAATTTAAGTTTGGGGTAGTTTGTACCTAACCCAAACCACCCAAACCACTAAAAAAAAAGAATTAATTGAATTAAAGAAACTTATGCCAAGAACAGAAAACTGGGGTGATGTTCCCCTCAAACGAGCAAAAGAATTAATCAAGTTTCTAATAAGTTACAGCAAGACTAATTATGAGCGTGACAAATTATTCACTGAATGGAGAAATATAGATAGCGATCGCCCTCAACTATTCATCAGAACAAAATTAAAAGAGCTTGCTTGTTTATTAAATTCAGAAATATCATCTAGATATAGTTCAGAAGCTAATAAACAAAAGAATGAGATTCAGAATACTATAGACCGTCTAAAAGAATTAGAAATTGTGACAGAAAGTAGTCCAGATAATGAAAAAAGTAAAGGTATTAGAAGTTTGACGTTCGCTCTTTGGCATTCTCATAAAATCCAAGAAAATCTAACAACATTAGAGTTAGTATGGAAAAATAGGAAGCAGGAAAAGCACAAGCCAACTGAAAAGCAGAAAGATAATAATCAAAAACAACAAATTGATAGAGAATTAGATTCTATTCTGAAAAAAAATATTAGAACTTATATTTCTAAATCTTTTAGTAAAGATAAATTTGCCGAATTAGATCAAGCTGGTGAACCTGAAACAGGTGAAAAACGTACTAATCTCCAAAAAGTATTTATCGATCTTTTTCTTAAACCGTGGGATAAAGTAGCTACTGAAGTTAGGAAAATATTCACAGGTGAAGATGATTTATTTAGAGACAAAAATCATGTTCCGGCTATGGAATACTTCACAACAGAAGAAAAAAAGTACAATAAGGTCGTAATTATTGGTGGTCCTGGTCAAGGTAAATCTACTTTAGGGCAACAATTAGCTCAAGTATATAGAGCTAAATATTTGGATAAGAAATATGAGTTTACTGAAAAGATAGAAGTTAAACGAATTCCTTTTCGAGTAGTCTTGAAAGATTTTGCTCAATGGTTATCAAATAAACAAGAATTTTCTAGTTTAGAAAGTTACCTAGCGATACAAATGGGTAAAATTATAGAAAGACCAAAAGAAATATCTGCCGCTACTATACAAGATATTTTTGAAAAGGAAAAATGCCTCTTGATTTTAGATGGATTAGATGAAGTTTCCAATGCTGGTTTACAACAGCAAATGGTCGAAAAAATTGATACTTTTTTACGCTGGGGAGAAGACATAAATGTTGATTTAAAATTAGTAGTGACTTCTCGTCCTAATATGTATAAACAACAGTTCGATCCAGGAATATTTCCTCATTTGGAAATATTACCACTTCAAAAAGACCAGATAACAGAATATACTCATAAATGGGTAAAAACTAGAGAAATTTCTGATGAAGACCAAACAAGAATACTCGATATTCTTAAAGAATGTGGCGAGGATGAGAGAATTTCTAAATTGTTAACAACTCCTTTGCAAGTAACTATTATTTTACTAATTATTAAAAATGGTGGTAGACCTCCAGGGGAAAGAGAAAGTTTATTTAATGAATATTGGAATACCATACTAAAGCGAGAAAAAAGTAAAGACAAAGACTTAATTAAGAGTGATGACCAAATTCTGCTTGATGTTCATTCTTATTTGGGTTATTTGTTACACGATCGGGCTGCTTCTAACACTAATGTTGAGTCTCTTTTACCAGAAAATGAATTTAGAGCAGCGATTGATAAAGTATTACGAGAAAAAGATGACCATTCATTGAATGAAGATATTAATAATAAAGTCGATAAATTTGTGACTGATGCTAAGGATAGATTAGTTTTAATTGTGGAACCACAACCAGGGTTATTTGGTTTTGAACTTAGGTCTTTCCAAGAGTTTTTTGCTGCTGTCTATTTATTTAAAAATCGCGATAGATTTAAAAAATTGAGGGAAAAAGTTGGAGCAGTTGATTCAGAACATTGGCGATATGTTTCTTTGTTTTTAGTAGGTAGAATTGTTAGACAATTAGGAGATGATTCTGAGAAAATATTGAGAGAAGTTTGTCGCCCCCTAGACCGACCTGGAGAAAATAAAAATGACAATCAAAATCATTTTTTAAGACCTGGTGCTTGGTTTGCTTTAGAGGTAGTAGCAGATGGTTCTTTAAGTAAATCTCAATATCGTAATTTCCAATATGATTTAATTGAGTATGGTTTAGAAGTTCTAGATACAGGACTTACAGATGACCAAATATCTCAGCTAATTTATTGCACAGAACAGCTATCTCAAGCAGATAAAGACGATCTTTTACGGAAAATTTTAGAAAGTAAATTTAACGGTAAAAATTTTTACAAGAGTTGCTGGGAAAATGCCTTGCGTATTTATGGTAGATATTTTCCACAAGAAGATTTTCTCAAAGAAAAAGTAGATGAACTTTTTGAGACTGAACAAAAGAACCTAATTTTATCTGCTTTCAAGATTGCTTCATTATATATATCTGACTCTCAATGGATAGCAAAACGTTTAGAAAATTATTGGTCATACTGGATAGAGAATAAAGATATAGTAGTTAAAAAATTTTTGTTTACAGGTAAGGACAATGAACTATTAAAGTGCTGGTCACTTTCTAAAAGTCAAGCTCAAGAACTTGCAGAGGTAATGATTAAAAATTGGGAACTTTATTCACATTACTGTCATTTTGATTACTCAGAAGAATTAAACTGGGAATTTACACAACCTCAAACATTAGCAGACCAATTGATTTTATTGTTAAAAGTTTTGCAAACAATGCAAATAATAGATAAATATTCTTTGAATTTATATCTTGAAATCGATGCTCTTTATGGTTTATCCGATAAATTTGATATATTAATCGAACCAATTAACACTTCATACACTTCAGATATTCCTAGTGAAACAATAGATAGCGTTGCTCAACTATTAGAAAATAATGACTTGATTTTCCCACTCAAGCTAACCCTTTGGATGTTTTTTTGGTCATTTAATCAGCCAGAGAAACAAAATATAGAGTTATTTGGGCATTTTCTCAACCATAATCCAACTTTACCAGACTATTTTGATGAATTATTGTCTATTTCAGGTCTAAGAGATTCTTGGCCTCTCTTAACCTTAGCAATCGAAGCAAATACTAATCAACAAGATACATTCGCCAATTCTTTAGATTATTTGGATGGTTCTACTCAAATATCTATTGCTGAAGAAATAGAAAAAGGAATTAGAGAATTTTTAGATAAAGCTAATGACGAAGAAAAAAAACGATTTGTTATTGCCTTACAAACATCAGTAGGATTAGATGAGTTTTTTCCTCAACTCAAACTAATTTCTACTGCTAGAAAAATAGGAGTTCAGCAGGATGAATTAGTAGGAACATATCTCACATTAGGCTCAATGTATTCAGGACTAGAATATTCTCCAGAGCAACTACGAAAAATGCTAACTACTATTAAACAAGCAATACAAAACAGAAAAAAGCTATATGACTATTTATGGCTAAAATATGTATTTGAAGGTACTTGGTTATGTTCTTCAGAAGTTATAGACTATACACATCAAATTTTTGAATTATTTCTTCATAAGTATTCTGAATCTTACTCTTTTCCTACTGCTAGTTTAGGGATAGCTTTATTCTTAAAGCTGCTTGAAAATGATGCTAGTATCTTAGATTTAGCACCTCATTTGTTTACTACATTGCCACTAGATCAACTAATCACAGTAGACATATATCAACCACTAGATAATCCAATCAAAGGACGCATAGTAGAGATATATGAATTTTTTGTTGAATTTGATGAAGAATATATTTCTCGATTTACACTGTTGTTGTCTCATAGCAATAAATTAGTTCGTGCTGGCAGTACATTGATTTTCGACGTAATAAGAGATTCACCTTATTTTTCAACAGAAAAAGCAAGAAAATTGTTCTCAGATATTTCTATAGATTTCAATTTAGGAATAGAGTTTATTGATAAAGAATATCTGAAAGATCGTTTAGTTGGTCTAAAACTTCTAGCTTTGTCAGATTATCGTATTGAAGAGAAGCAATATCAAAATTTGATTTGGAATAATTTACAAAATCCAAAAACAGAAGCAGAAGAAAAAGCTTGGAATAAATTTCTAAAGGAAATTCCAATGGATTCAGAAAAACATTTTATCTGGCGTACATTTCTAGAAGAAATATTGAAAAAACCTGCTGTTTATAGTAGTTCAGTATTAAGTATAGCAATGGAACGATACTGTGAACTTTTTGGTAAGACTGAATTTTATCGCCCAGAGCCAATACCATTCTAGAAAATCATACTTTCAGCAAATAGGTTACTAGCTGAACTAGGATTATTTTTGAGCAAGATAATCACAAATTTCATTAATGTCTTTAATTGCATCCTCAGAAAATTAATACCTTGCCATTATTCTCATCCATACTCATTCTTTAATCTAACTTGTAACTGCTCAAAAACTAATTCACCATCAGTCACATTCCCTGCCAAAATTTGCTCAGTTGCACTATCAATTTTTTGACGTAATTCTTCTAACTGACTTTCAACTTTATTATCCTCTTCAGCTAAGATAATAATTGCCACTTTTTTACCTAGTGCAAATGGAAAATTCGATAAAAATAACTGCTGAGGATTATCAATGATTACATATTTTTTGTAAGCATTCATCATGTTTATCCTAAAGTTTACAAAATTGTTGCTGATTGGATTAAGAAAAATGTTTATTAACCAATACAATTTAGAAACTAATAGACATCTCCAAAAATAAAAAATCAAATCAATTATTGAGGATAAACTGTCAATTAATTCCCTCTACTCCCTACTCCCTGCTCGCTAATCCCTCTTTTCTGGAGAAGTCTATTACTTAAGCTAGAATCTAGGGAAAGCTTGAGACCTTATTTTTTCGTCAAATGCTATTTGGTTTTAGCAAAATCTAGAGTATTCGGACTTTTTATAGTCCTGGGTTAAAATTCTCGGCAAATATAAAAAATACTCCTCAGCTTCCCATTTAATACAGTTAGAGCTAAAGATTAGGCAGTTCAAGTTTCTCAACAAGTGATTTTGAAGTAAGGAAACAAGAGGTTTCTTTACCCTAAAATAGGCTTTAACCACTATAGGATAAATATATAGGACTTACGCAAACTTGTAGATAATACGCTATCTGTAGAGTGCAAATCCCATTTACCCCTACTAGATATGGAATTTCTGCTTAAGTCCTGATATATGTGAATTGGTTGGATTATCATAATTCAGCGATCGCCTATGAAGAATGAGAGGATGAGAATTATAGCGTTACGCATTAAGGCTCTTGACATTTCGCGCATCCTGTTTTGCTGCGCAACATAAAAAGCGGAGCTTTTCCCTATACGAAAAACCCTTTATTAGTCTACTATTCCCTATTCCCTATTCTCGATTCAAGTAGCGCTATATTGAGAGGGCGTTGCTGAATTAGGAGGATATCGGGAAAATTATTTTCTACAAAAGCTGGAAAAATTACAGAGAAACAGAAATAATTAAAAATTTAAGTATTAACATACTGTCATACCTATTAACGTTTCCAGCAACCACAGAATGAGTGACTCGCAAAGTTTGATATAATATAACCTGCATTCCGCAGTTCACAACCTAGTATAAAAAGTCAGGAATCATAATTCGGCAGGGAATGACGGTCTCCAGTTAGGGACATCAATTAAGTATTTATGCTTAAGATTTACCTGATAATTTGACTCTAATCAAGGCCAATAAATACCTAGCAATTTAGAGATTTTTGTGCCACTTTTTATATTACAAATTAACCAAGGGAATATCAAAATAAATTAGCAAATTGCCATTAAAAAAACTGGGATATATTATGTGGATTTTCTTAGATATTGATGGGGTATTAGTACCAGAAAAAAAGTTCGAGCAGCCTATTTTGCCCAAAGATATGATTAAATTTGACCCAAGTTGTTTGAATGAATTTGAAAATGTTCTACGTCGCTATCCCACTGTCAAAATAGTTATCTCTTCATCATGGCGTGAAATGTATTCTTTGGAGAAGATTTGTAGTCTATTTTCATCAGATATTGCAATGCAAGTTGTTGGAATAACTCCATGTTTAAATCCTCAACTTATCGAAAAACATAAGGCTGTTCGGCAACAAGAAGTTTTGGAATATTTACAGCAAAATCATCAAGAAAATTCACAGTGGCTAGCCATTGATGATGCTCCTGAATTTTACGATCCAGATAGCCCAGTTGTTATTACTAATGCCTATCATGGTTTTGATCGTAACTCTGCCCAAACACTCGATCGCTATCTGGCATCATTTAGTGAGAAAATAAGAGATGACAATAGGAGAAGAGGGAGTAGGGAGTAGGGAGCAGGGAGTAGGGAGTAAGGGGAAAATAATTGATGATTTTTGTCGGATAATTGATTTGATTTTTTATTACTTATATTATTTAATATTTGAGGATGCAAACTAAGCAAAAACTTACTTTACCCAAAATGGGTTGTGGTACATGGGCATGGGGAAACCGCCTGCTGTGGGGATATGAAGAAAGTATGGATAAGGAACTGCAAAATGTCTTCAACCTCTGTGTTGCTAATGGCGTAACTTTATTCGATACGGGTGACTCCTACGGTACAGGCAAATTAAACGGACGCAGCGAAATGCTACTGGGGCAGTTTTCCCAAGCATACACCGGAGAAAACCAAGATAATATTTGCATTGCCACTAAACTTGCTGCTTATCCCTGGAGATGGGGTCGTCAGGCAATTGTTTCAGCTTGTGCAGCATCTGCTCAACGTTTGGGAAAAAATGTCGATCTCGTACAGATGCACTGGTCTACAGCAAACTATTTGCCCTGGCAGGAGTGGGGGTTGTTAGATGGTTTAGCCGATCTGTATGCACAAGGAAAAGTTAAAGGAGTCGGGTTATCGAATTACGGACCGAAACGACTCAAGAAAGTACATAAAAGATTTAGCGATCGCGGCATTCCTATTACTACTTTACAAGTTCAATATTCTCTATTATCAACATATCCTGTGACGGAATTAGGATTAAAAGAAGTCTGTGATGAATTGGGAATTAAATTAATTGCATATAGTCCTTTAGCGTTGGGGATATTAACAGGAAAGTATTCTGAAAAAAGTTCTTTTCCTAAAGGTATTCGAGGTATTTTATTCAAACAAATATTACCAGGAGTTCGCCCTTTATTATCATGTTTAGAAGCCGTAGCCAAGTCAAGAAATAAAACCATGTCGCAAGTAGCAATTAATTGGTGTATTTGTAAAGGTGCAATTCCAATTCCCGGAGCCAAAAATCAAGTACAAGCAGAACAAAATCTTGGTGCATTAGGTTGGGAATTAGACTCTGGAGAAGTTGCAGAATTAGACAAAGCTGCTGCGAGTACAGACAAGAAAATGGTACAAAATATTTTTCAGACTAGGTAAAAAATTATTAGTATCTGAAATTAATTCTTCTGGGAATTTTGCTTTTATTTTAAGATAAAAATTAGAAAATTTACAAGGAGTAAAATATGGGTATAATTAGTGGTCTGCTCGGCAATGCTTCCGAACTTAATGTTGATTCTAAAAAACTAGATAAGTTATTCAATGATATTTTAGTAGATGGAGAACAAATTGAAAAAGCTTACCAGATTATTCGTGATATGTTTGTGTTTACAAATAAGCGTTTAATCTTGGTGGATAAACAAGGAGTAACTGGGCATAAAATTGAATTTCTTTCTATTCCTTATTCAAAAATTACTAAATTTTCTAAAGAAAGTGCAGGGCATTTTGATTTAGATGCAGAATTAAAAATTTGGGTGGGTAGTGAGTCAGAACCAATCAGCCATGAATTTAATCGTTCAGTGAATATTAATGAAGTATATGCTGTACTGAGTAAATATGTTTTGAAGTGAATTAGAAATAAGGAAGTAGGGAGTAGTAGATAATCAACAGGCATGAGAACAAGTAGGGAAAAAGGGTAAATATTGATAATTCATATCTAGATTATGCAATGCAAGTTATCATTTTAGTTAAATAATTTGGTTGATTCAAGAGTAGTTAAAAATTTTAACTACTCTTGATTTTTATTATCCTAATTTTTGATATACAGCACTTCCCTTTGTTATGAGGTACACCCATCGTAGAATGTTTTTATAATTTACCGTGTACATCATTTCTCCGAAATTTGCTGTAGCATTTCTGGAATCTATGAGCTACAGTTTTATATCCCTCCCTTTGTAACCTATCCCTGATAAGGAACTCCTGAAACCCTTTTTTGATAAGGAGATGGGGGGTGAAAACCCTCTAATTAAATAGCTTTACTCTCCCGAAATATCCATTGAATGGCAAATACATAACTTCTCTATTTTGTCAATTTTTTTGTTAATAAAGATGTTTATAAAGCATAGCCTTTGTCAGGGGGAAGCAAACAAAAATTCCCCCTGACAAAGGGGGATTTAGGGGGATTGTAAATGTACTTGATAACTGTGATAATTGCTATATTTTTCCATCACAGGAAATTGCAATTTCTCTCTCAATAATCTTTTTTTATTCTTCCTTAATTGAAACATTATGAATTACGGTCCTGACCCTAATCTGAAATATCCGATGCCTAATCAAACTCGATTAGTTTATTTAAAAAATATTATTAACAATCCTAATATTATTGTCGGAGACTATACCTACTATGATGATTTTGAGAATCCAGATAATTTTGAGCGGAATGTTCTCTATCATTTTGACTTTATTGGAGACAAATTAATTATTGGTAAATTTTGCTCTATTGCCTCTGATGTAAAATTTATTATGAATGGTGGAAATCATCGGACTGATTGGTTTACAAATTACCCATTTCCTGTGTTTGGAAATGGTTGGGAAAAAGCAATGCCTGACTCTTGGCCAGACAAAGGCAATACTGTTATTGGTAATGACGTTTGGATTGGTTATGGAGCGACTATTATGCCTGGTATTCAAGTAGGAAATGGAGCGATTATTGCGACAAATTCTGTAGTGACAAAGAATGTTGAAGCTTACAGTATTGTAGGTGGAAATCCTGCTAAGGAAATTAGGAAAAGATTTGAGTCAGATATTATTAAAGAGTTGTTGGAGATTAAATGGTGGGATTGGGAAATTGAGAAAATCACTCGGAATTTACAGGCAATTTGTGGTTCGGATATTAATGCTTTGCGAGAAGCTATTTGAGTTTTATTTTATAATTCTTTGTTTCATATTTAATTTATTATACTTAAAGAAAGTTTAGAATAAAGGTGAAAATATGTTATCTATTAATTCCCCTCTTACTAAAGAATATTTTATTAATTCTGGTTGGCAAGATGTAGTTAATGCTATTGAAATGAAAGATTTTGAGGTTTACAAACAAGGATTTAAGCAAAAGCAACAGGAAGCAGAAAAAGCAGGAAATATTCGTCAACAAGCTGTATTTGGAATATTAGCTAAAGTAACTCTACACAGACTGCCAACATTAAAAATATTAAACAATAAATACAAGTCACACGAGGAGTATTTTATTCACATCTTCACGAAATGTGACCCACTGATAGATGAGGAGTTAAACTTTTTAACTGAAATTGCTCCTGAAATATCAGACCCAGAACTGCAAGCAAGAATAGCAGATATTTTATGGAGTAGACGACATAGTAAAAGCTATTTTCAAATGGCTCAACTTGCCATTAATGCTTATATAAAGTCTGCTATAAACTTAGAAAACTCTATAAGTTTAGTAGAACATCCTAGAAATTCGAGTCTCTTATTTAACAGAATAGAAAGAGCTTTTATATTAGCAAATAAAATCAATAACAATAACAAATTTAAACCACTTGAAAAAGTAGTTGAACATATAGAAAAAGTTATATATCGCTACCAAGAAAATCCTTATCATCTATCAGCAAGGCTGATGAAACTTTTGCAAGAAAATAAACTAGGCGACCCTAAAAAATACGCTGTTATAGCTGAAAAATCTGCTCGTTTAGCAGAATCATCCGCTGAAAAAGCTGCCGATTTATCAGAATCATCTCTTGGTTGGGAGTGGGCAAGAGATAATTGGGAAATGAAAGCAAAATGGCACAGCATAGAAAAGGATAGAGAAAATGAAATTGCTGCTTTAATGCTGAGTGCCGAAACATATTTTAAGGAGGCTGAATATACTCTAAAAAATAATTACACTCCTTATATTAAAGCATCATTATTGTTAGAGAGAGCTATTGAAGCCTTTAGAAAAATTCGTGATACAAATGAAGAGACTCCAGCAGCAAAAGCAGCAGCAAAAGCAAGAGCTGAAGAAGCTCATAAACTTCTGCTTCAATATCAACAAGAATCTATGAAAGAGCTAATTCTTATTTCTTCCGATCCAATTGATATTACTGAAATAGTAGAGGAAGTTAGAGCAAGTGCTATAGCAAGCGTTCAAGGTAAAAAATTACAGGATGCCCTTTTTGCTCTAGCTTTTTTAACAGCTCCTCAGAAAATTTCTCAACTTAAAAAATATGTTGAGAAAAGATTTGAAAATCCCCTATCTCTTATGGTACCAACAGTAAGAATAAATAAAAAAGGTAAAGTTGTAGCTAGACAATCTAGCATACTTGAAGAAGCAATTAAATCCGAATCTGGAAAACCAGAAGTAGCAATTAAATCTGAAATGTATAAGCTAAGTATAGTATACCAAACCTCAACTGCTACAACAATCATAGAACCTGCTAGAGAACAAATAAATTTAGAACATTCTGTACAGCTTGAAGACTTTCTTCCTATTGTTGAAAATAATCCTTTCGTACCACCTGAGCGGGTACATTTGTTTGCCAAAGGATTATATGCTGGAATAACTGGAGATTTTTACGCATCTACTCATATTCTCATTCCTCAAATTGAAAATTCTATTCGTTATTTACTTTGGAAAAAAGGAGAGTTAACTTCTGAATATAATGATAAAGGAATTCAGAACGAATATGATTTAAACAAAACTCTTCGCCTCGATAAGATAAATGACATTTTCAATGAAGACACGCTTTTCGACCTCAAAGGTTTACTTGTTGAGCATTCCGGCTCTAATTTGAGAAACCTTATGGCTCATGGTTTACTTGATGATGAAGCTTTTTCACATCCTCTGATGTCTTACCTCTGGTGTGTAACGTTGAGACGATGTTGTTCTCTGTGCACCTATAAACAGCAAGTCAATCTATAAAAACTATTTAAACAGCTAGCAACACTGTACCTCATAAACCAACGAATGCACTGTATTCTCAATATTTGCGCAGACCTTCTACGCCCCAACGTCCCGAAGTGAACATCGGAGCTTTCAGACTCTTCCAATCAGTCACAGTTACAATATCTGCATTGTTGGGGTTAGCGATTTGATCAAACTGTTCAACCGTTAAATGTAAAAATCTCATCACGAAAACTCGTAATGCCAAACCGTGAGTAATAATAACAGCTTGTTTAGATTGAGTCTTCTGGAGGCTTCTTACAAAACTTTCTAAAAAACCTGAAACTCTGTCATAACAATCTGCGGCACTTTCACCACCTTGATAACGGTAATAAAAATGTCCATAAGTATTAATCATCGCTTTTTGAGCTGGTACGTCAAAATAACCATGTTCAACTTCTCGAAGACGAGGGTCTTCACGCACTTTAATTTCTTCTGGACTCACTTCTGCACCCTCAAGAATAGCAGCTAAAGTCTGTTTTGTGCGCAAAAATGGTGAAGTGTAAATTAAAGACTGTTTTAAAAATGAACTACCTAATTTTACTCCTGCTTGTTTTGCCTGCTCAAATCCTTTTTCTGTAAGCTTAACAAGGTGGTCTGCTACTGATATTTGACCAGACTCTGCAATATTTGCTTGGGATTCCCCATGACGAACTAACTTAATAATCATACAATTTTCCTGCTCTTTTTACCTTTAAAGTTTAATTTTGAGTGTTTTTTTTTGTTTATGAATAATATAGCGCTAGGCGCTAGGGAATAGGGAATAGGGAATAGGGAATAGTAAGCTGTCAAAGGGTTTTCCTAGGTCATGCTCCGCAAACAGGATTTATAAATGTCCTAACCTTTGCTTCGACTGCTATACAGTATAGATCAATCTAAATACTCCTAAATATTCGACTTCAATACTATTAAGTTATTGTCAAAAAGTCCATTGTGTCGAAGGCGTTGGTAGATTCTGAACTTAGGATAACCAGGCGATCGCTCTTCACTTCATCAAAAATCCTGTAATTAAAAATTTACAGCAATTTCGGAGGCTTTTATCCATTAACTTCTAAACCTTTCCTTCGCCGACTCAAAGGCTTCCTGCATAACTCTCTGAATTTTCTCTGGTTCTGGCTTTTTCCCTCCCATCAAATCTCCAAAATAAACACAAGCACTTTCACCTAACGCCCAAGTATAAGTTGCTGCCCAAGACGCAGCAATCGCGCTGCCGAACCCAGGCACAAATTTAATCAACTCTCGTCCTACTGCTTGAGCAACAAAACCGCCACCAATAGCACTAACAATTCCACCTGCTTGAGATGGAGAAATTGTTTGCCCGTACAAATTTCCCAATAAACCTACCATGGATACTTGCAACGCTGTCAAAACTGGCATTGTCGCAAAAGGTAGAGGTACTGCTGCCACCGTAGCTGCCATAATAGTAAAAGATAAAATGTAACGCCTCCCCACATCTCGGTAAATATTCCCTAATTGTTTGGTTGCTTGTTCATCTAATAATTGATAAATTGTTCGCGCTTCTGCTTCTGGGAGCAATTCTGCCAAACTATCTCTAAATGCTTCTAAACCATAAAATACTGGGTTATAGCCATCCTCTTCCAAGGTAAAGTCGAGCAACACAGAACTATTATACAACTTGAGAAAATCTTCTTGAATAGCAGCAAAAGCACGGTTTAGTTCCTGAAATTCTGGAGGATATTCGGGATGATCGTCAGTGGGGTTCGGATAAACTTCGTGCAGACAAGTAACTGCTAACAAACAAGGAATATTTGGATATTTTTCTCGTAACTGTTGTGCTACCTCTCGTAATGTATCGGTAGCAAAATCATTAATTTTTACTGTCAAAATCAAAATTCTGGCGCGGTTACTTTCCTGCTGTAACTCTCCCAAAAGTTCGTCAATAATAACAGGAGTATCCTGTTTGACATCACCCAACCCCACGGTATCAGTAAAAATTAACAATGGCAAGTCCTCAGAAGGATAAGCATAACGTTGAGTATACTGGGTGTGGGGGCGAAAACCTTGACCGACTATTTCTGGAGAAAAACCTGTTAAACCTCGGACAATAGAACTTTTACCTGTTTGCGGTTTTCCAATTAATATTGCTTCTGTGGTAGGAAGTTCAGCGCGTACTTTTGCCAATATTTCTGCAATTTGACTTTCGTCAACCCTAAACCATTGCCTTACTGTTTGCGTCGCCCGCTCTAGGGGGAAAAGTTTCTGGAAGCGTGAGCTAGTATCATTAAAAATTCCACCGATACGGTTTTTCCAGGAATCTGTTTTTGGCTCGGTTTTTATTTCTTCTGTAGGTTGATCCGGCTTTTCAGAATTGGGTGTTAGGGAGTTAGTATTATCTTGTTCAGTCATTGTTAATCTTGTTTAATTTTAAATTATTTTAAATATATTTTATTTTTGTGCTTAGTTTACTATATTTTCTCTGTTAGGTATAGTAAAAATAAGTGTTGTGGTATACTTTAGCCAAAGCCACTATAAGTGATATTTTTAATAGTTTGCAACCAGGGTGATTTAGCCTGGGAAATTGTAATAGACATCTCCAGAAAATAAATAAACCTTTTAGTTATCTTAGCTAAAGAAAGAAAAAGTCACCATAAAAAATCCTTTTTCCAGCCTTTTTCAGAAAAATATCTCGTCATAAACTCTGTGTATTATGGTTAATAAAAATGCTTTATGATTTTGTATATAGAACCCCTAAGCGGATCTATAAAATTAGCTGGAGAGATCGGGGGACGGGGATATGGGGATATGGGGAGATGGGGAGATTGGGGCTATTTTTATACTTTTTTCCCTATTCTATTTCACCGAA
>JBFRWR010000315.1:0-4237 GCA_051439685.1 Trichodesmium sp. | reverse complement strand
GAGTCTACTCTACCTGTAATTGGTAATCCATAAGCTTTTTGAGCTTCCTTAATAGCTTCACGAGCTGCTGTTCCATTAATACCGTCTATTTCACCTTTGTAGAATCCCAAACCAGCCAAAAGTTGCTGGAATTCTTCGGGTTCGTAGATTACCATGCTGAAAGTTGCTGCTCTGGTGGCAATGGAAGCTGACTTGCCTCCACTTTGACTGAGCCAGATTTTATTTAGTTCTGCCTCAATTTCACCGAGAGAGATATCTTTTGGTTGTTGTAAGGCAACAAGTGTTGTACTCATTTTTTTTCAGTTATCAGTTATAAGTTAAGGGAGTAGGGAATAGGGAATAGGGAATAGGGAATAGGAAAGAAAAAAGCCATTATCTTGAGGAATTAACGGATCAAGCGGGTTTATTAAGCAATTTCGTGGAAGAGGCATCTTGCCTGTTCCCACTTAATATTAATCCCGCCCCTCAGCAATGTCTGGTTTGAACAAAAATCCAGCAGGGCAATAAACCCGGTTTCTTGTTTAGTTTACCTAAGTCCCACTCCAAAGCAAGTGGATTTGATATGAAACCCAATTTTCCAGTCAAAAGTTGAAAGCGTACATTAAAGTTTAAACTTTAAACTTTTGACTTTTGAATTTTGACTTTTGACTTTACAATCTGCGCCAACGACGACCATCTCGGTTGAGCAAGAGTTCGGCCTCAACTGGTCCCCAAGTACCTGCTTCATACAAAGGTATTACTTCTGGTGGAGCGGGAGCATCCCAAATACTCAGTATTGGTGTTAATGCTCGCCAAGATGCTTCTACTTCGTCGCCACGAGTAAATAGGGTTTGGTCTGCTAACATACAGTCTATTAACAATCGACTGTAAGCATCTGTACTAGGCTTACCAAAAGCTGTATCGTAACGGAAATCCATATCTACCGAGCGAGTTCGTAGAGAACTACCTGGTGTTTTAACTTCAAAGCGCATTGATATTCCTTCATTCGGTTGGATGCGCAAAGCTAATACGTTAGGGTTAGCTTGTTTAGCTGCAGACTGGAACATCAAATATGGCACTTCTTTAAACTGAATTGCGATTTCTGAGACTTTTTTGGGCATCCGTTTGCCAGTCCGCAAATAGAATGGTACTCCTTTCCACCGCCAGTTATCAATGTTGAGTTTCAGTGCTGCATAAGTAGGTGTTGTAGAATTGGGGTCTGCTCCTCCTTCTTCCCGATAAGCTGGCACATTTTTACCTTTCATCCAACCTTGGGTGTACTGACCACGAATTGCTGAATATTCTAGACGATCTAAATCTGCTAGGTGAGTTGCTTGAACTACTTTTACTTTTTCGTTGCGAATACTGTCAGCATCTAAGGAGTTAGGAGGTTCCATTGCTGTGAGGGAAAATAGCTGCATTAGGTGATTTTGCACCATATCCCGCAGGGCACCTGATGTTTCATAATATCCCGCACGTCCTTCTAATCCTACTGTTTCTGCAACAGTGATTTGCACGTTATCAACAAATTGACGATTCCATAGAGGTTCAAAAATGGCATTAGCAAATCTAAATACCATTAAGTTTTGAACAGTTTCTTTCCCTAAATAGTGGTCGATGCGATATATTTGCTCTTCAGGGCAAACTTGACGCACAACTTTATTGAGTACCTGGGCTGAACTGAGGTCTCTACCAAAGGGTTTTTCAATTACTAATCTGTGTTTTTTGGGGTCTTCTAACATTCCTGCTGCCCCTAACTGTTGAGTAGCTTCTCCAAAGAAACTAGGTGCTACAGATAAGTAAAATACACGATTTCCTCGCGTACCTCTTTGTTCATCAAGTTCGCTCAAAAGTTCTTTGAGTTTTTGATAGTCTTCTGGTTTGTCTATGTTACCAGGGCAGTAAAAAAGTCCTTTGGCAAAGTCATTCCAGAGTTCTTCTGATTGGAGGCCACCACCAAATTCTTCTACTCCCGTCCGCATTTGTTCCCGGAAGTAGTCATTGCTCCATTCTCTGCGTGCTACTCCCACTATCGTTAGTTCTGGGGGAAGTCTCCGTTCTAGCTTCATTTGATATAATGCTGGAACGAGTTTCCTTTGGGTTAGATCGCCGGATGCACCGAAAATAATCAGAATTTGTGGTTCTGGGATTCGGTCTTGTTGTAATCCAACCCGCAGGGGATTTTCTAATACTGCTACCATCTATGTTGACTCCTTCTAATTAGTTACTATAGAAGCTTTTCTTTTTCTGTTGAACTGTGCTATTGTTCTAATTAAATTAACAATTACCTTTGTCTTTGATGTAACTTAAGTTTTATAATAAAGTTTTAAATTATTCAGCGTCTTTAGCTACATTAATTTCTGTTTTTGGGCATCAATCAAACGCTAATTTTGGTGATGTTTCGACTGTCGCCGACATGAAAATGACTGATAGCTTTAGGTTTGTTTAACCCGAAATTGGTGCTAATTTTTTGACTTTTTCTTCCAGGGAGTTGATTAGGGAAGTAAAGGGTTTGATAAACTTATTTATGCCTTCTGCTAAGAGTTCATCCATTACTTGGTCAATATTAATATCTACATCAGGTTCTTTTAGACTTGCTATTAAATGGTTTGCTGACTCAATGTTCGTCTCGACTCGGTTCTCAACATGGCAATGGTCAGCACAAGCGTCTATTGTTTGGGGTGGTAAAATGTTTACTGTATCAGGCCCAATTAATTCATCAACATACATTACATCACTGTAGCTGTGATTCTTTGTGCTAGTGCTTGCCCATAATAGCCTTTGCATTTTTGCCCCTTTTGCTGATAAAGCTTTCCAGCGATCGCCTTGAATGATTTTTTTGTATTCTTGATAGGCAATTTTAGCGTTGGCGATCGCTTTTTCAAAGATAGCAGGATTAGAAGTAATGCCACGAATCCCTTTCTGGGCAATCATACTTTTAAGTTCCCCAGACTCAATGATATTGCGACTAAGATTATCCATCCAGATACTCTGGCCTAGATTTTCTATTTCCAGCAAATGATTATTTTTCATAGCTGTCTTACCTTAATTCCTACTATTTTTTTTTTGAGTTTTTTGTACTTTTGGATACTGCTAAAAAATAACTAAGTGATTATCTTCTACTGCTAAGATTTACAACTTATTTAATATCAGAATCATACTCAACAGTAGGGGAGTTTCAATGCCATCTTTAGCTCTCAATTACAAGAACTATTAAGACTAATTTAAGTTATTAACTTTGAGTAGAAGCGCGTTTTTGTTCTCTAATAAAAGACTCAACAAGTGCCACATCTTCTTTACTACCAATAACCAATGGTGTCCGTTGATGAAGTTCTTCTGCTACCACATCTAATATTTCTTCTGTTCCTGTACTAGCTCTACCACCCGCTTGTTCTACTAAATAAGCCATAGGAGCTGATTCATATAGCAGACGTAATTTTCCTTCTGGCTTTTTCACTGTACCTGGGTACAAAAACACCCCACCTTGGTATAAAATTCTATGGAAATCTCCCACTAATGCACCACCATAACGGGCAGTATAACCTTCATGGCGATGAACATAGCGGATAAAATCCCTCATAGAATCATCCCACTGCCAAAAATTACCTTCATTGACACTGTATATTGGGCCATGAACTGGAATTTTGATATTCTCATTAGCAAGAATAAATTCACCCAAGCTAGGGTCAAGAGTAAATGCGTGAACCCCACGGCCAATTGAATACACCAACATTGTGCTAGGGCCATATAAAATATAACCAGCAGCAATTTGTTTACGTCCACTTTGAAGTAAATCTTTAGCGGAACCATCTTCATCATTGCCTTCTTGTTGGCGAATTGAGAAAATAGACCCCACATTTAGATTTGTATCTAGATTAGAGGAGCCATCTAAAGGATCGTAAAGCAATGTATAGCGACCAATTGGGCAATTTTCTGGAATGTAATAAGGTTTTTCCATTTCCTCGGATGCCAAGCGACAGACAAGACCACTTTGCTTAAATACCGAGATAAATACATCATTGGCGTAGATATCCATCTTTTTGACGGATTCTCCCTGGACATTGACTGTGCCAGTAAATCCTAAAGCATTTTCGACTAATCCAGCGCGAGTTAGACGACGAGCGATTAATTTGCCTGCCAAAGCAATTCGATTCATTAAGGCGCTGATATCTTGAGCATCTGGTGAGAAGCTCTGAAGTTGCTGTAGGACATGACGTGATAAGGTTGTACAATCACGGTCTAATGCTTGGGCATCCTC
>JBFRWR010000314.1:0-9804 GCA_051439685.1 Trichodesmium sp. | reverse complement strand
AGTAATTTTTTTAATCTAATTAAATTAACTTCCTTACTACCATAACGCCATCCAACATAAGCTCGCGAAATTTCTTCTACTATTTCTCCCTGTTCCCTGTTCCCTGTTCCCTGTTCCCTAATCTGATTACTATACTCAAAGGGAGTCTGAAAACCACGTTTAACTAATCCCTTGCTCGCCATTAAATTCAACATTTGTTGATAGATACTCTCCATCGGAGATAACCTTGCTAACCAACGACCGTAACGCCATTTTCGCCAAAAAATATAAAATAACCAACCCAAGAAACTTAAAGCAGTACCTAAAATTAAACCACCAAATATCCCTTGCCAACCTTGAGAAAATAAAGCAAAAAACCAACCAATAATTCCCAATATCCAACGGAATATTCCACCAATAAATCTCTCCAAAAAACCTGTTACAGGAGAAGGCAACCAACCAGCTACCCACTTCCAAAAAACCATCAGTGTAGGGGTTTGGTTTCCAAACAACCCTTTTTCAATAGAAGGAGGAATTAACGGCATTCCCGGAATAGGATTAAAAGCAAACCATCCATACTCAGGAAAATATACCTCCGTCATCATATAAGCATCTGTATTTTTTACCACATATAAACCAGTAAAAGGATTAAATTCTCCAGGAGCATAACCGCCAACTAATCTAGCCGGAATTCCAATAGAACGTAACATTATTGTCAAAACTGTAGAAAAATGGTCGCCATAACCACCTGTAATTTTTTCCCCTTCCGGACTATTTTGATAACCAAATAAAAATGCTGAGACTAAATCTTCATCTTCTGCTAAAAATGGCGGTGTTTTCTGAAGTTTATAATTTGGGTTTTGCTTGAGGTATTGAGCTAAATAAAGTGCTTTTTCGTAAGGGGAAGTAATAGGCTGATTTTCTTTAGCAACTTTATTTTGATTTCCTAAAATTTCTTCCGTTTTTTGTCTAACTTTTTCGGCTATTTTTGGAGGAATTTGTAAATAATATTCACTAATACTTTTTGGATAATTTGTTCCTGCTTTACCCAAAATAGTACGGTCTCGATAAGGAACATCAGAAATTACTGTGTAGGTTAAACCTTCTCGCAGTTCCAGAGGAGAACGTAAATTTCCATCAGGGTCAATTGCTATTTTTTCGGTGGGAAAATATACTTCTCTAGCTTGATATAATGCTGGAATTAAATTTGGTAATTGAGAAACTACTGTATAACTTTGAATAACTTCTTTTGTTTCATTTTGATAGTTATTTCTTCGCCAATTTACATAAAATTGATAAGACCAACGGGGACGATTTAAAGTAAAAGTATTATTATTCCGAGAAATTTCCCAACCTTCACCAGTATATTTATCAAAAGCTAAAACTCGCCAAAAACCTTCAGCTTGTGACCTAACACGCATCACAACTTGAGGATCTAATTGTCCGCGTAAATTTTGGTTTATCTTAGTATTAAATCCATAATAATAAGTAGTATCTAAAGTTCCCGGACCTGATTCTTGATTAGTTCCATTACCATTTCCAGAACCATCTCCATTTTCCCTACCTCGACCAATATAACCAGGATTTGTAATTGTTCGCCCATCGAAATTTTCTACATCAAAATTAATCGGTGAACTAACAGGAAATGTTCGTAATTGATAACCAGGCAACCTCGGTAAAAATGCAAAAATTGCTAGACCTAATCCGATAATTACTAACAATAATATAGTTAGTCGCTTCGGAGATAAAGTGGCTTTTAATAGAGATACTTTTTGTCGCTGCTTTTGCTGGAAAAACTCTGATTTATTACCTGAAAATTTTGACTGTAAACCTAACCGAGAACGATAATCTAAAATAAGGGAAGGAATAGCTAGTATGATAAATACTAATAATACAGGTCCATAAGTTAAGGTTTGACTAATAGTACCTGCAACCCCTAACAAAATTAGACCAATCACCATAGAGTAACCCAAATCTTTCCCCCTGGGTAAATCAAAACTATGCAAAACCTGGAGTTGAATCAATAATTCTGCTAATACCAGTCGAGTATCATTTAACTCACCAACTAACCTGTTCAAAAAAGCAGCTAAAGCTAATAACATTCCGATCGCCAAACAAAACTTGGCTGGCACATTTCGTTTGTAGCGGTTGTAGTAACTCCAAATTGCTCCTATAATACTTAGTGGTGCTGCCCAAAAAGTTAAGGGTAATTCATCTGTTGCCACTCCAGCAGCTACATCAACTGCAATGATGCCAACTATTGCTAATGCTTGGACTATCACTCGCAAGAGAATAGAATCTTCAGGAACAGGTTTAGGCGCTGCTTCTATTTGTCGCCATAAAGCTCCAAATATAGGTAGGTTTCGCACTTCCCAGGCTGAATTAGAATCAGGCATAATTTTGGTATTAGTAGATGCTAAGGGAATTTTGATTTTTGTGGTAGGGGCAATTCACGAATTGCCTTAATATTTTTCCAGCATAGGCACACTCTAGTCATTTGAGCTATTGTTTACCACAATTTTTTGGTTCTGAGTTATCTATCAGAGGTCATTCAGAGAAACAACAAATTTTAAAGGTTGTTCCCAATTGAGCAATTTAATGATTAGCTCGTATGTTTCTTCTGGTTCTGGATTCAATAATTCTACCCATAGAGTACCTGGGTTTGAACGTTGAGAGATTGCTTGGCAGCTTTCTCTTCCTTGTAGTTGCAGAGTTGCTCCTTCTGGTACTTGAGCTTTAACCTTTAAAGATGTGGCAGAATTATCTTCAAGAGTAGAGTATTCAGCTTCAATGGTGATAGAACCTACAAGGGTTTCCCATTGTCTTGTTGTGATTGACTGATTCAGATTACAGCTTAAGCTTAAGGATGCTAAAATTTCTTTGGCTGCGAGTAAGGATAACAACATTTGTTGTTTAGGAGTTGCAGTGTCATAGGCGCTGACTTGGGCAGAAATTAATTCTCCGTCACGAGCTGGACCTACTAAAACTAAACCTGCTAGGTTGTTTAAGGATTGAGACTGACCAGGGAATAAGTTATCAACAGCTCTCAGCAGTTTTCTACCGGGTAGTAAATCCGAGTTGATAATTTCCTGGCAAGATTGCAATATTTGAGCAAATACACTTTCTGTTAGGGGTATAGATAGATTTCTCCATCTAATATTTTTGATTTGTGACCCCCACAGATTTTGAGGAACCCAGTCTTGAGATTCTACGTCTGGATACTCAGTGGTATGTCCTGGTTCTTCCCAAGGGAATCTTGGTGGTTTAGCTGCAATTTCAGCTTTCAAGCGTTTTTGTAATAATGACTCGAAACGATTATAATACAACATACTGGGTGCTTCTCCCGATATTAGTGGCTGACTTTCGTTTTGGCAGGGAAAGTCAATTTCTTCAGAATCAAGTGGGTCTAACTCTTCCCAATATAATTCCTCCACCCTGATTGTTTCTTCCCTATTATCCATAGGTATTTGACCGTCTCCTGCTACCGATACTTCTTGAGAACTTGGCTCTGATAATAGCCAATCAAAGAAATTTTTCTCGAAAGTTTCTACTTGTTTGTTCGTTTCGTTATTCATCACTTGATACACTTGCTCCGGAATTTGAACGATTTCGTAATTCCCAGGCAAGTTCCAGTAATTTATACCACTTTTTCTTAACCTGAGTTATTTTGCGACCTAAAGTTTTGGCGATCGCTTCATCTGAAAGACCTTGCTGCTTGAATTTTAGCAAATTCCGTTGTTCCGAGTCAATTGTTTCATGCAGAGCTGCCCATTCTTTAGGAGTTAAGCCTAAATTATGCTCTAAGTCTGCTTCTAACCATTGATGCACCAGTTCCCACCGATGTCCCATAGCAAATTTGAGCAAGTGGTACTTAAAACGCTGTTGTAAATAATCCCTTTCTCTAGGAGTCAGACCTAAGATAGACTCTATTTCTCCTGTCGATAAGTCTTGTAAACGTAATACAAAATAGTCTGCACAGTCTTGCTGTTGACGTTCCTGTAAATAGGCCATTAATTCTTCAATCACAACCTGGCGTAGGGAACCGATGTCGTTGCCTGGATCTTGGGCAACCATTGCTTCTCGGACTTGCTGGATCGAACTATCATTCCAAGTTTTATCCGAGTCATTAGCTGTTCCTTCTGCTGCTTGGTCAATATCTACAGAAGTTTCCCTTGGTTGTTGTTGGGAAAATGTTTGTGCCCGGAGAATAATTAACTGTTGACTACGGCCACCGGACAGAGGTATGCGTCTTTTGCCATAACGTTCTGTAAAGGCCATATACTCTGCCAGTTCTAATCGGGTACGAGGACTATAGGTTGCTGGCTGTTCAGTTTCTCGCCGAAAAGCATTTAAAGCTTCTAGATAAAATTGTTGTAAAAAATCTTCTATGAGATTTAATCTTGCTTGATAACTTGATTGTATTTGCGGAGGAGTGATATATCTATAAACAATAGCACTAAGGGTGCTATGTAAATCGACTCTTCCTTCTCTCGAACCAAGTCGGTAGTAATTTAGGCATCGTCTGAGGCGATGTTGAGCTAAGTTTCTAGCCCATTTACTTAATTCTCCCGAAGCTTGGATTCTTTTACTTTCTGTGCAAATCCTATCTACTTCATTTCTAATACGCTCTGCTACTTCTTGACAATTTTGCCTTGAAGCACGAGTAGACTGTTGAAATTCATCTAGGAGTAGCTGTAAGATTTCTTCGCCAATATGGCAGATTTCCCCCATCATTATTATCAATAATTAACTCCAAAAAAACGTTATAAATCATTATCAATACACCCCAAAATTTAGATAATTACTGAGAACATTAAATTATGAACTTAGATCAACAAATCGAAGCTCTAATCAAAAATTCACCACAAGATGGTAATACGCCACAAGTTGTTGAAGCGATTACACCTGCTTTAAAATTGTTGGCTCAACAACTACAACATCTGCAATACTATATTTTACAAAATTTGTCACAAAATTGGGTTTTGACTACCCTAAGTCATAGGAGTCAATCTGAATTAGAAAAGCGTGTTATTTATGCTTTTCCAACACTAGAAGATGCCTCATCATCTATTTCAGAAGATAATATTTTGGCTATACCTATGCCAGTTATTCATATACTTTTCCAAATGATAGCAATTGAACCTTTAGATAGCCTAGTATTTTTTGAAAAACCTGGTAATTTGACAACTGCTACAGAGGTTAAGAGAGAGGATGTCCAAAGACTGATAAGTATATATTTAAGACAGTATCAGACATCCTCTAGTTCCCATTCTAGTAAAATTCCACCTAATCTTGCTTAAGATATTTAGATACTAGAAATTTCAGGATTTTATATTACTAAAATTTCCAGTAACTCCAGCAAATAGAACTAAATTAATTTGGGCATTGCAGTCATAATTCAAGTTTGAAATACACGGTAGTTACTATCAAAATAAATATTATTTCTTTGTGAGATATACATCACATCAATCAATAGTATTTTTCGACTCCTACACTCTACTTTTAGTATTCAGTAATTCTGACTAAATTATTGGGAAATACTAAAAGTTAATACAGCCTACTTAAAACATAGTCAGCAAGATTAATCAAAGCTTGACGAGAATCACAATCAGGTAAAGATTGTAAATGTTCAACTGCCATCTTGGCGTGTTGAGCAGCTAACTCTTTTGACTTTTTAATGCCATGGCTATCTTTGATTAATTGGATTGCCTCTTCTAAATCATTATCTTGGATTAATTCTCTTTGGATTAATGTTTCTAAGGCTGGCTTTTCTTCTAGAGCATATAACGTAGGAGCTGTCAAGTTACCACTTTTCAGGTCTGAACAAGCTGGTTTGCCTAAAGATTCTGTGGCACTGGTAAAGTCTAGTATGTCATCCACTATCTGGAATGCTAAACCTACATATCGGCCATAGTAGTACATATCCTCAGCTATTTCTGGTGGAGTATCACTAATAATAGCTGCGGCTTTAGCACTATTGGCCATCAGAGAGGCGGTTTTATAATAGCTTTTTTCTAAGTAAGCCTCTATGGATAAATCAGTATCAAATTTATGTAGTCCTTGCTGAATTTCTCCTTCCGCAAGGTCCATGATTACTTCTGAGAGTAGTTTGACAACTTCTAAATTATCGAGGTTGGCCAAGTACCAGGATGATTGAGCAAAGAGAAAATCTCCAGCTAGCACTGCAACACGATTGGTAAACAGGTTGTGAACTGTGGGGACTCCTCGACGAATGTCTGATTCATCTACTATATCATCGTGGACTAAGCTAGCAGTGTGAATCATTTCTGTGATTTCTGCTAAACGACGATGTTTAGGAGTAATGTCCTGGTCTGACATGGTAGCCCGGGAAATTAAAAGGACAACCGCTGGTCTTACCCGCTTTCCTTTGACACGGAATAGGTGTTCTGCTGCTGCATATAGTATTGGGTGACGGGCACCTACTAATCGTTTTAAGTTATCTGTCAGCAGTTGCAAATCTGCTTCTACTGGGGAAAATAGGAGAGTGGAAGTGGTCATAGATTAACCAAGAAACCTACGAGTTAACAAAATTTTACATCTTATATTTTTATTCTAAGCTAATCATCCTTATATATAGGAAAGTTAGAAATCTTGCTTTAAAGATAAAATATTTTTTAAAAAAACAAGCAAAAATATTAATCGATGTGATTATCATTAATAAATTGTATCTAATTGTTAAGCAATCCCGCCAAGACTCTATACAAATAGGTTTAATTCTGTTATTGTCATAGTATTAGCTCTAGTAGCTGTAATGATTCAAGAAACAACACAGAGATTGATTAAATCTTGAGTTGGAAAAGTAGATAGGCGATCAAGTCCTGAGTAGTGAAAATTTAGAAGTTATTGGTATCTATATTGCTTGGGTTAGCATTTAGTCACCTTTGAACTGAATATACATAATAAATTTAGTCATCCACTGCCCACGCAAAACTAAGCTCAACAAAAAAATTTAGTGTATGTGAGCTTGTATAAATCAACATATTTACTGGGTTAAATTTATCTTTAATCCCGAATTGTATCAAATAAAGAGTTAAATAATTTATCAACAATTTTATTTGACTCTAACAATTTTACTTAAGTATCTAGACAAAAATTATTTACACAGAACAGTTTTTACACAGCAAATTTGTAAATCTATTCTTATAAGTAATTTCTTTTGTTTGTTTAGCTACTTAACAATTAATTCAATTAATATCTAAAAAAGTTCTTTTCTTTACTTAGTTATTAATTGCTTATTAATTGCTGACAACCCTCTACACAATTTTGATCAAACTTATGAACTATAATCACATTCCTGTAATTATCCCAATTCTAGCAACTGGTTATGTATTTACTGTATATTTGCTTTTAGCATTAGCTCAAAAGGGTGCAAAAATCACAAAAAATAAAACTTGGTAAAAAAAACTGTTCTCAATTTAATTGGAATCAAAATACAGAAGATATTTATTGATATATCAATACCTTTCAGTTAATTTTTTTTGGTAAGTCTGTAATGGGAAAAACAATTATTTTTACATTCTTCTGTCAAAGAAATTTTGTTTTATCTGAAGAGTATTGATTTATAAATATCTATTTGATTAATTATCAACTTATCTCCTGTAAATTCCATAGTTAGGTTAAATAGCTTTAATTTATTCTAGTATTCTATAACTAATAGAAGATTACAAATATAAAAAATACTAAATTGAATGGGGACTGTTTGTAAAACAAGTATTGAGAGAGAAGACTGACCAAAATATCACAACTCGTAATAATTCAAAGCATTGAAATCTGCTAATTGTAGGAATTTATCTAGTAGATAGATTTTAATCATAATTGTCGATTATTTCTTCCTTCCTGTTCTCCGTTCCCTATCTCCTTAGTTTATATTTCCTGATACATTCAATCTGTTAATCATAAGATACGGCATTTTCATTTGAAATACGGAAATCTAGTTCTATTAAAAAGGGAACAGGGAAAACTAAACTGGGAATAGTCAAGAAGGGAAAACAGTATTTAATATTAGCTTTGCACAAAGATTAGTTAGGAACTAAAGACAATATTTTTGATTGGAAAAAAAGTCAACCTAGATTTACATCTAATTTAAAAATGCTATATTGTTCTAAGCAAAAAGATGTTGATCGAAGATAGTTGGCAAAGAAATTCGTTGTACTATTGGTCTATAACCAAGTAATTGTAGAGATAAATCAGCAAATTTTTCAGGAGAACCGCTAACTACAAATTTTGTTGGTTTTGGAGTACCATAGTTTTGCAAATTCATAATTTCTAACTCTCTAGCAGCTAGTTGAACCATAGAAACTGCCGGATCTACAAAATTCATAGATTTAGGTAGTAATGACTGTAATACTGGTTCTAAATAAGGATAGTGGGTACATCCGTAGACTAATGTATCAATTTTTTGCTGTATTAATGGCATTAAATATTCTTGCGCTATTTGATATGTGTAGGGGTCATTTAGTTGATTTTGTTCTATTAATGGTACAAAATAGGGACAACCAACTTGCCAAACTTGAACAGAAGCATCTGCTGCTAAAATAGCAGAACGATAGGCGTTACTAGCAGCAGTTACAGGGGTGGCAATTACACCTATTCTTTTACCTTTTTTAACTGCTGTATTAGCTCCAGGTACAATTAATCCTAGAATGGGAATATCAAATTTAGATTTGACTTTTTCTAAAGCTAGAGCAGAACTTGTATTGCAAGCCATTAATACCATTTTTACTCTATTTATGACTAGCCATTCTATAATTTCATCTACAAAGTATAAAATCTCTTCGCTAGTTCTTGTACCATAAGGTAATCTTGCTGTATCTCCAAAATAAAGAATAGATTCATTGGGTAACTGTCTATATAGCTCTCTTAAAACAGTTAAACCTCCTATTCCACTATCAAAAATTCCTATTCTTTTTTCTCTAGTATTAGTGGTCATTCTTTATAATATGCAAATATTGAAATAAATAAACTATAATTTATTTTCTTAGTTTTCAGGGGTGATTTATAAAAAGAGTCTAATTATGTTATTGCCAAGCAGGAATTCATTAATGAATAATGGATAATGGATAATTGATAATGGATAATTGATAAGTAATTGTGCAAAATTAATTATGGCTTGTTGATTAAATATAAAAGCCTTTAAAGGCAAAGCTTTTAGCCTTTTTATGTCTGGAAAAAGTAGAAACTTTTAGGTCAAAAATGTTCAAAAATTTAGGATTTTTTGCTCAATATTTAGAGAAAAATTAAGGGACTATTCTTCCGACTACCTCCTCTAAATTCCCAATTTCTCCTGAATTCCCCTCCACCGGAGGGGTTAGGGGTTGGTTGAATCCTGACTCCTGACTCCTACCACTACTAACAGACTTTTTCAGCAAGCCCTAATTACACATTAGTGCTGATGATAAATCAATTACATATTTTATGATATATCTCCAATATTCTCCATAAATTATCAATTTTTTCTCCCTATTTCCAGTTAAGTATTCCCTGTTTCCTCTCTCAACTAGGAAATTTATTTCCCATGACTAATTAATTGATAATTGATAATTACCTCTGGTTAAAACCGTACTTTATTCAAGCAAGTGCTAAAATCTTATTTCTTTGTCTCCTTAGCTTTAAACTAAATGTATTAATTATCAGGGGTTGGTGATTTGAGGTATGATATCCTTGCGCGAATAAAAGCGCGAATAAAAAACTTTCTCCTTCTACTGCTCTTTCTTCTTCTTTATTTCCTCCTGACTCCTGACTCCTAAATAATTAGGGTTTGCTGAAAAAGTCTTTTTTCAGGAGTAGGGGAGCGAGGGAGTAGGG
>JBFRWR010000313.1:0-3409 GCA_051439685.1 Trichodesmium sp. | reverse complement strand
ATTTCTCATTTTCAAACAGTCCAAGCAATTATTACTCAGCGAATTGAAGATAGAAATAACAGAATCCAACAACAAGAATTTGTGGATAGATTAGCGCCTTTAATTGCTGATTATCACGATTTAACATCGGATAAATACCACGAATTTGGTGGATATAGTACAGAATGGGATAGTGATAATAAAGTTTTAATTTTGAGTGACAATACAGAAGGTGAAGAAATTCTCAAAGCTAAATTCAACCACAACAGTTGGGAAAATATTGATTCATCTTTGGATAATTGGCAAGCTGATGAATTAGAAAATTATCTGATGTCTAGTCTGGATATAAATACAGAGGAATTACAAAAGAAACGTTTTGAGAAAGTACAACCTGTGGTTGCGGATATTTTGAGGCATTATAAATCTCATAATTTTGAAGGAAAACATTACTCGGCACAGTGGGTGTCTGATTCTAAGCAACTCACTGCTTGGCAGAATAATGATACTCGTCAACCTTTCCTTTCTGCACAGTGGAGTAAAGAAGGGGGGTGGCAGGATATGTCTGATTATCCGATTTCCTTTGAAGTGGCTCATCACTTTACTGAAAATATTAAACCTGTGCTTGAACGCCATAAACAACGTCAACAAGCAGGTATTGAACGTTAGGAATTATTAATAATTAATAGTTAATATTTAATAGTTAATAATTATTAATTAAAACCTTGCTTGAAACCCTCCTATTGTAATTAATTGTGAATAAATAATAAATAATTTACACCCCATAAAAAAGTCTGAAATAGTCTGTTATAAATTATCAATGTTCCCAAGATCGATAATTATTAATTGTATCGACTTCTTGTCACATTAAAATTGTTAATTGTTAATTGCTGAAATCATTTAACTGTCACCAATCACTCCTAAATCAAGGGTTAACTGTCCGTGTTTTTCCCACAGTTTCATCCTACGAACTTTCTGGGTTCTATTCCAGTCATCTCTGTCTAGCTTGAGATGGCAAACGCTGCAGAGTGCGCGGAGATTTTCGGCTTCACAATTAGCTGGATTATGGTCTAAATGGGCTGTTGTTAATGTAAAACGCTGAGGTTTGGCAATTTTAATAATTCCTTGTTCGTCATCCTCTACAATCTTGTAAAGATGAGGCAACCACTCCGGATGATTTTCTTTCAGCCATTGCTCTGTCTCGCTTTGACGTATTCCCGGAGGTCTACACGGTCGTCCGCACCATTCGCAAGTCCAATTAGCAGTTTGTTTTACAGATAAGGCAATTTGCTTCCAATTTTTGGGGTACAAGCTTAAATCTATAGGCATATATTTTTCAATTAATAATTAACAATTAATAATAAACTATCTCTCTAGCCATACACTCTTAAATTATTAATTATTCGGCAATTAATATGACAAATCCTCTTTCAAAAGATTGGTCATTGTTCAACATTTGCCTTGACTCTCAGAAATTTATAGCAAAACATTTAACTATAATAATAACAATTATTCTTAACTTTTGATTTCCATAGTTAAAATACCCGCAGCTTTATCTATCTTGAATTTGAAAGAGGACTCCCACTATAATCTTTGATTTAGTGGTGAGATGAATTTCAACCAGCAAATTAATTGAGTGTTAGCGAATCTTTTTTCTTAGGTGGTTTTGGAAGACTTTTGTAATAGTCTTGAATCACTTCTGACATTGATAGTTGCATTGTTTTAGCATAATATTCTAAACGCTCTTTTTCATCATCAGTCAATCTGACTACAAAATTCTTTTTTTATAACCATTAACAATATATACAATTTGCATTACAATATAAGTATATTCAAAAGTAATTAAAACTGTCAAGTGATAACTTTAACTTACCAGTACAAACTTAACCCAAATAAACAACAAGAAGCTAAAATTAATCATATTCTTGATGTTTGTAATTCTGTTTATAATTATGCTTTAAGAGAGCGTAAAGACTGGTTAAGTTCAAGAAAGTCACCAATTAATAGTTGTTCAATTGTTTCTGAATATATCATTCCTGCTGATCAGCCTTATCCTAACTACAATCATCAAGCTAAAAGCCTAACAATAGCCAAGAAAACTAATACTAAATTAAAGTCGGTAAATGCTCAAGTTTTACAACAAACTTTAAAGACTTTGGACAGAGCATTTTCTGAAATGAAAAGTTTAGGCAAAGGTTTTCCTAGATTTAAGAAAAAGCTGAGGAGTTTTGTATTTCCTGCATTGCTTAAGAATTGTTTAGGCAATAGTAGAGTTAAACTACCTCAATTGGGGTGGATTAAGATTAGACAAAGTAGAGCATTTCCAGATAATTTTCAAGCTAAACAAGCTAGGATAGTGAAAAAAGCTAGTGGTTATTATTTGATGATTACTTTCACTTCATCAGAATTAGTCCCAGATAATCCAGTAGGCAAAGTATCATTAGGTTTAGACGCAGGGATAGAAAGTTTTGTAGCTACTTCTACAGGAGAATTAATTAAAGCCCCTAAGTTTTTGTTGGGTAAACTACGCAAGCTTAAATTGCTGCAAAGAAGGCTAAAACATAAAAATAAAGGGTCAAATAATTGGTTAAAACTCCGTATGGAGAATAGCTAGGCTGCATGAAAAAATAGCCAATACTAGACGTGATTGGCATTTCAAGTTAGCTCACAAACTTTGTAATTTAGCTGATAATATTTTCATTGAAGATATTAACTTTACATCGTGGTCTAGAGGAATAGTTAGAAAACAATCTTTAGACTCTGGAATTGGTCAATTTTTCAATGAAATCTTGGCTTATATTTGTTGGAAAAGAGGTAAGTATTATTTAAAAGTTGATAAAAATTATACTTCTCAAGAATGCCCATTATGTGGTCATATTCAGAAGAAGAAATTAACTGAAAGAAATCATAATTGCAGCAACTGTGGGTATCATATTAATCGTGATATAGCTGCTGCAAAAGTAATCCGAAAAAGAGGATTAAAAGCCGTGGGGCACACGGTTAATCAAAATACTTGTGGAGACGGTCTGGCGGGGGTACAGCTCAACTTGTTTGATTTGTTGCCTAGCTAAGAGTCTGTGAAACAAGAATCACCCGTTATAATCTCTGATTTAACGGGCGAGTGTCAATACTATTCGTACTGCATTTAACCAAAAACAACCTATCAATATTTCTGGTAAATTATCACCTGCATGAACTGGAATTGTAAATTCTTGTTTGTCGATTATTATTCTACCCTCATAAATATCAAAATATGCCATACCTTGGGCTGTACTTAACATTATATCTGAACGAATTTTCTTCCAGCCTAAAGCTTCTATATCTTGAGTGGGAATTGCCAAATAACCTGTAGTAAATCCTGTGTCTAAAATAGCATCAATAGGAATAATTTCACCATTTGTTGCAATTAGTTCAATTTCAAATATTAATTCTC
>JBFRWR010000312.1:0-14301 GCA_051439685.1 Trichodesmium sp. | reverse complement strand
TACATTCTTGTGCAATATTTTCATAAGTTTTACCTTGCCAAACACCTTTAATAACTGTTTCTTGAATATCATCTAAATGTTTTCCTCTATGAGCAAAAACTAGGCGATCGGCAAATTGCAAAACTTCGGTAATAGTCATTTAGTTTAATCCTGATAATAGTTTCAACCATTTTAGCTGATCTTTACAGGACGTTTTAGGATATTTTTCTACATTGACTTGATTTTTATTTACAAAAATCACGATTTAATCAGACAATTTACTATAGTCAAAACTACGTTTAACTCCTAAATTAGGATTTAGGGTATGATTAAAATTTTTGTCACTCAATATTATGAGTAGTTAATATTTTTAGTCTATCTGAACTAAGTTGTACAGCTACAAAAAAAGCTGACTACTCAGTGCCAGTACAAGAATAACTTTAAAGTCAAATTAAGGGTGAATGATAATTTACCAAAATATTATCCAGAACCGGAAGAAGTAGAAGCACCAGTTTTAAAAGTTAGATGTTACTTCTTCTGATGTTGCTTCTTCTATTGACTAATATTTCCAATTGATCAAGTATCAAATTATTTTTAAATTAGCAAATTTTTCATAAATTAAAGTAGGTTAAATATGGAAGACAAATCTATAAAAGTTGGAACAAGTTATGGCTCCAATTTTGTCACAGGTGATGTTCAAGGAAATATTACTGCTTCAATCAATGAATTACCAGATTCTTCCGAACAAAATAAACCAGGAATTAAAGAATCTTTGACTCAACTTCAAGCAGCAATTGAAGCTGATTCAAATTTGAGTCAACAGGATAAAGAAGAAGCTTTAAAACAATTACAAAGTCTGGCAGAAGCAGGAAAAAATCCCCAGGGAAACCAACAAAAAGCAAAAGGAGTAATTAGATTTTTTAAAGGATTATTCACAGAATTACCTAAGACAGCAAAATTAATTGAGCAGTGGGAAAAATTATTACCAGCGATTACTGGTTTCTTTGGATTTTAAAATTAGGATATCTGAGAAAATTTGCGATGAATTAAAATTTATTCCCGACTTTGACAAATCAAAAAATTCAGAGAAAAAATTTACCATCTGTAGGTTGGGTTGGCAAAGGAAACCCAACAAAAATAGAGATGTATCTCAATTTTTTTCCTCTTCCTTTTGCTATATCTGTTGGGTTGCACTGTCGCTTAACCCAACCTACTATATTCCCGACTTTGAGACATCAAAAAATTCAGAGAAAAAATTTACTATCTGTAGGTTAGGTTGGCAAAGGAAACCCAACAAAAATAGAGATTTATCTCAATCTTTTTTCATCTTCCTTTTGCTATATATGTTGGGTTGCGCTGTCGCTTAACCCAACCTACGGTAATTCCGACTTTGACACATCAGAAAATTGATAGAAAAAATTTACCGAATAATTAAGGTATAAAGCCTCTCTTTTAAAGGAGAAACAAGAAAAAATTTTCCTTTTATTCAATCCAATCCGTTTTAGGGAGAGGTAATTATCAATTATTGAACATCTGTAGGTTGGCTTGACAAAGGAAACCCAACAAAAATAGAGGTATATGTCAATCTTTATTCCCTATTTCCTTTTTTCCTAACTCTATCTCTTTATTTCCAAGTTCAAAGCCATTTTCTTTAACATAAACATAAGGAATAGTTGTAGCCTGAAAATCAACTATATTGGCTGAATTTTGTACCCACTGACAATAAAGTGGGTTTAATTCTTGATAAATTTGTTTGAGACTTTGTATTTCTGCTTCAAGTTGATTAGCTTTTTCGTTAACTTTTTTCACTTGCTCCTGTAATAGTTTTCCCCCCTCGTAAACTTGCTGTTGTAATTCGAGCCATTCCAGTCGAGATTTTTTTGGTTGTAGGGTAGTTTTCTTCTGATTAAGTTGCGCCTCCAATACTTTCAGAGATTGATTAATTTCTTGCATTTGTGCTTGCCAATTTGCAGTTTCTTCAGCATTTTTTTGACGAAACTCGGCTACTGCTTCGGGAGTATTATCTTTGGGAAAACTAACATTTATTTGGAAAGAAGAACGTTTTTGATGAAGTTGATCTATTTGAGCTTGTAAAACATTTATTTCTGTTTGTAAGGTTTCTACTTCTAATTTAATTTCAGCTAAATTTTCTTTCATAACTTCAGTAGGATTTAATTTATAGCAATCGTCATTTCAGTTATCAGTTAGCCTCCTATCGGAGGAACTGCGTTAACAGTTATCATTACCTTCGACTAAGATATTGAGATTTATAGAGGTTTTCACAAAGGTAGACTACAAAACTTTTTCCTTCTTCTTTTAAACCCAAATCTCTGTACTCTATATTAATCAAAACTCCTATAAATACTGAATTAAATATTTTTTTTATCCCATTAAAATGGGAAGTACATACCCTGATTTTTTGGTAAATTTTCTGTGAAAAAAACTGTAGGTACTTGGTTTTTAAATCCCATTTAAACTTAGGTTTGGAGATTAAACCCCTACAATAAAATATTACAACATAAGCGCAAATTTCTATAGTCGATTAGGAACTACTATATATCCAGTTGTGCTATCTCCTAATACTAAATTTTTTGCTTGACCCCAATACCACCAATATGCACCAATATAAGCACAAATTAAACTGTCTAATTTATCTTCTGTAGTTTTGAGAGTTGTCATACTATTAATTTTTTTCATATCTAGGAAATTATCGGAAATTACTAGAGCAGGTTCTAGATTTGGTAAGATATTTATAATGTATTGGTAGAGTTTCAAAAGTTCTGATTTTCGGTCAGCTAATCTGCCTTTTTTATATTTCAAAATTTTTTCTAACTGAAACAAATTAACTATAGCTGGATGGGGAAAAACTTCGATTTGAAAACGTCCTAGTTGTTGAGGTTCAATTGTTGGTGCATGAATAAATTCTTGGGCTTCTAAACTAATTCCAAATTTGACTGTTCTATGAGCAAAAGGGCGATTAAGATTTGCTGGATAACATCCCGCATGATAACGACCAAAATATTTATGAGTAAGTTTATCTGGTAGTCTAGTTCCTATTGGATTGGGAATTATTGTAGGAGCATCTACGGCAATTAGAGCGGGAGTTGATAGGGGAGTTAAATTATCAATCCAATTGAGAATATTTTCAATTTCTAGTATGCAGTCTAAGTCTAATATTTTTAACTTTTTGTCTGAGTATTGTAGGCAGCACAAACCACTTTTGCCAGATTGCCAACCAAGGTCTATTCCGATAAATTTCATAGTTAGGGAGTAGGGAGTGGGGTTAGACTAAATAAAATATTTTTGTTTAATGGCGAGAATAATGAAAAACATTTTTGAACCTTTGATAAATTATTCTGTAAATACTCTAGTTAGGAAGTAGGGAGTAGGGTTAGACTGAATAAAATATTTTTGTTTAATGGCGAGAATAATTAAAAACATTGTTGAACCTTTGATAAATTATTCGGTAAATACTCTAGTTAGGGAGTAGGGAATAGGGTGAGACTGAATCAAATATTTTTGTTTAATGGCGAGAATAATTAAAAACATTTTTGAACCTTTGATAAATTAAATTATTCTTATTTTTATTTCTCCCCTACTTCCCCACTCCCCTACTTCCCCACTCCCCTACTCCCCTACTCCCCTACTCCCTACTCCCTACTCCCTATTCCCTTAATTATGGAATTACGCGGTATTTGGCTAACAAATGTTGATAGTAAAGTCCTCCGTTCTAGAAATAATATTGCTGAAGCAATGGACTTTCTGGCTGAAACAGGATTTAATGTTGTGTTTCCTGTGGTCTGGAATAAAGCATTTACTCTCTACCCTAGTCAACTGATGCAAAAAACTTTTGGTCGAGAAATGGACCCGTTGTATCAAGGTCGCGACCCTCTAGCAGAAATTATCACAGAAGCAAAAAAAGTAGGTTTACAAGTTATTCCCTGGTTTGAATATGGGTTTGTTAGTTCCTACAAACAAAATGGAGGGGTACTTTTGAGTAAAAAACCAGAATGGAGCGCCTGTGATAGTCAAGGAAATTTGTTAGTAAAAAATGGCTTTGAGTGGATGAATGCTTTGGATCAGGAAGTGCAAAATTTTCTGATTGATTTGGTTTTAGAAGTTGTGAGAAAATATGATATAGATGGCATTCAAGGAGATGACCGAATGCCAGCATTTCCTTCAGAGGGTGGCTATGATGCAAAAACTGTAGCGCGTTATTACCAACAGTTTTCTTGTTATCCACCCAAAAATCATAAGCACCACAAATGGTTGCAGTGGCGAGCAAATATTCTCACAAATTTTTTGACTCGTTTATACCGAGAAGTTAAAGCTGTTAAACCCGATCTTTTAGTTTCTATGGCTCCCAGTTTTTATAAGTGGAGTTTCAAGGAATATTTGCAAGACTATCCCACTTGGGTAAATAGAGAAATTGTTGATATTATTCATCCTCAACTTTACCGTCGCGACTTTGCTAGTTACAAAACTATTGTACAACAGTTGGTCAAACAACAGTTTACCTCCAGTCAGTTGAGCAAAGTTTTTCCAGGAATTTTAATTAAAGTCGGTTCTTATAGTATTAGTGTAGATTATTTATTAGAAGCGATCGCCTATAACCGCTCTTTAGGAATTAATGGAGAGGTATTATTTTTCTATGAAGGTCTGCGAGAAAATAATGATACTTTAGCCAAAGCTTTGAGAAATAGTATTTATTCTATATCAGGGAACAGGGAATAGGGAATAGGGAATAGGGAATAGTTAGGGTTTACTGAAAAAAGCAGAGTGTGAGGAGGGTGGGGAGTGTGGGAAGTGTGGGAAGTGTGGGAAGATAAGAATAATAATTGTTCCTAGATTTTTCTACCCTTGGTCTGCCTAAAATCCTAACTTTTTGGTGGTTTTAGCTGGAAAAGTTACACTTTTTCGGGATGGAAAAAGGCTAGAACCTTTATATATAAAAACTTTTAGATTTAATAACCAAGCCCTAGTTAGAAAAACATTTCCTAGTCTCAGATTTATCATAAGACGATAGTTAGCCGTTCTACTAAACTTACCCAAACTTACCCATGAATGATTGCATGAGTTTTGGAGCTAGTTTCCTGCTTCGTTGAGAATCACTCACCGCAGTCTGTAACCTTTTTCTCTCCGCAGGCTTTAAATCGGCGGGAACTCCACCTACTGACACATATAGTTTTCGTACATTGACAACAACCGTTTTAGTCCTTGCGAGTAATCGCTTCACCCACTATGATTAATCGCGTTTACATTTATAAGTTATAAGGTCTAATGGCATCTTTTTTCTGCAATCTTGGTCAAAAACCTCCTTCAAATAAGTTAGACATACGCCATTTATTATGGCAAATAATGTACAATTATGTCAAGTTTTCTCCAATTGTTTTACTTCAGTAGTTAGCCCTGAATAAATTCTAAATTCTAAGTTCTCAATTCTTAACTATTGCAATAATTATTCTATTTTTTCAGAATAAGATAACCATTTAGACTCTATCTCTTTAATCTCCCCATCTTCGTGCATTTCTAAAAGTTTAATATCAATATCATTGAGAAAAGGGCTATCAGGAGAGATAATAAAACCATAAGCTTCAGTAGCAAAATCAACTGGAGATAACTTTAATCGTTCTTTAGGATGATTGCGTAAATAATATTTAAGAGCAGGAACATCAAAAACCACACCATCCACCTCATCTGACTTGAGTAAATTAATTGCATCTAACAAATTTTGAGTCTGACTAATACGCCCTTCATAAAACTCTGCCCATCTTTCTCCAGTAGAACCTTGAACTACAGAAATTCTAGCATCCTTAATATCTTCAGGGAAACGAAACTCGACAACTCTTTGATTAGACAAAGAAAGAGTCAAAGTCGTAGCTATCCCAGCAGTCAGAGAAGAAACTGTCACTGTAGTAAAAATCATCCATATCCCAGCAATAGTACGTCCTGCTTTAGTTATGGGAGTACGATCGCCATATCCCACCGTAGTTAAAGTTACCACGGCAAACCACATACCATTACCTACTCCATGCCAATAATCTTTCGGAAATTGTTCTGTGTTGCATCGTCTTTCAGCCAACCATAAAAGATTACCCACTATAAATAATAGAACTATTAATAAACAAACTGAAGAAATAAAAGCCAGGCCAAAAAAAGGTCTCACTCTACTCCAAATAGTCGGTCTGTCAGCAGTAATTAACAAACCAATACTCGCAAGAAAGTAGGGTTGAGTAAAAGCAACTTTTTCTAATTCTAAGCGATCGGAAGTTATACTTATTGGCCCAATAATAACATCTAATTCCCCCTTAGTCATACTATCAATGCTACTAGCCACACTATCTTGTGGAATCAATTCGTATTCTAGTTCTTCTGATAAAGCTAGTTCTTGCCAAATATCAATACTGATACCTTTCAAAGCATTATCGTTATCGTTAATTACAAAAGGAGGCGATCCAGCTACACCAACTCGCAACTTTTCGGCCAGAGCTGGTAAACCAGGGCTAAAAATACAGGTTAATGTAATTAAAGTCAATAGCTTGAATCTATTGACCATTTGTTGGAACTGAGTTGGGGAAACGAATTTCATAGTCACAAATTTTTTTGCCCCGAAGTAAGGGATAATAATCAAGGCAAGTTGCTAGCATCTAGTAATTGGCCACCGAGTCAGATTTTTTTAAACTTTAGTTTAGCACTATCATCATATTTATTAGACAAATGACAAAGACAGACGACAAAACTATTGTCAAAGATTATTTTAATTCAACTGGTTTTGAGAGGTGGCAAAGAATTTATGGAGATGGTCAAGTAAACAAAGTACAGTTAGATATTAGAAAAGGACACAATCAAACTGTTGAGACTGTGATTAATTGGCTAGAAGCAGATGGTAACCTTAAAGGGTTATCAATATGTGATGCTGGTTGTGGAGTGGGTAGTTTGAGTATTCCCCTAGCTAAAGCTGGAGCCATTATTTATGGTAGTGATATATCAGAAAAAATGGTATCCGAGGCATATGACCGTGCCAAATCTAGTTTAATTAGTATAGATAATGTTAATTTTGCGGCTCAAGACTTAGAAGCTTTAAGTGGTAAATATCATACAGTTGTTTGTTTAGATGTATTAATCCATTATCCGCAAGAGGACATTGCAGAAATGATTAATCATTTGATATCTCTGGCCAACTCACGCTTAATTATTAGTTTCGCACCAAAAACTCTAGCTTTAAGTTTATTGAAAAAAGTAGGAGAGCTATTCCCTGGGCCAAGTAAAACCACTCGTGCCTACCAACATCGGGAAGAAGATATTATTAAAATTATTGAGAGTCAAGGTTTTTCTATTAAAAGAAAAGCAATGACCAGTACAAGTTTCTATTATTCTCGTTTACTAGAAGCCGTTGTTAATTAATTGATAATTAATAATGGATAATTGATAATTAATAATGGATAATGGATAATTGGTAACTGAAATTACCTCTAGTTCAAACCATAACGGAATTGAATATAAGAAAATATTCTAGTGCAGGATGGCCGAAATATTTTCCCAAAATAATTAATAATTAAACAATTAAATAATTAGATAATTCACGCCTTAAAGCCTCCCCTTTGAAGGGGAAAAAAATAAATATTTTCCTTATTGGTCAATCCTCTCCCTCAAAGGGCTATCCATTACCCATAACACCTGAAAAGCTTGTGGGGAGAGGGGGAGAAGGGAGAAGGGGAGAAAGGAGAAAACATCATAGCAGCTCCGTCAAACTACTTAAGCGATCGCCAAAAAATGTTTTTTTTCATAGATTTTTCTCCCGAAAAAGCCGAAGTAAGACGTACCCATAACCTGTCAATTTTGTCAAGTTTTATGTTAAGAAAGATGTGGGTAAAGCATAGCTAAAAGGGAGAGGTAATTACCAATTATCAATTATCCATTAATGAACAGTGACAAAATTCTCAAAGCTTTAGCAATCAAAAATTATGAATTCTGACTTCCGCGTAGCGGTACTAGCACTGTTTTCCTCTTGAAAAAGCTTTATACCTTTAGTGTTTCGGCAAATAATAAAAATTTGATTCAAATTCTTCTAGTTAACTTCAATGTAGAGTCACCCACAAGCATCAAAAATGTGATTTTATAATATCCATAATTGAGGAGAAATAAGATTAACTAAAAGCTCAGATTAGCATAATTGTTTTTAAAATCAGAGATAATTTGAGACTAATATTATCTACAAAATTTGAATCAAAACATAAGTATCTAAATATTTTTTTGATGTTAATTTTAAAAAATTAGATTACTGATAAAAAAAACTCAAAAAAGTTAAAAATTAATAGCTGAAACTTAACTACTAATTATCAGATAACTAGGGAGTAAAAAATCAATGACTAATATCTTTTTAGTAATAGCATCTATCCTAGGAGGGTTGTCTGTAGTGGCAGGCTCTTTTGCTACTCATGCTTTAAAAGACAAGCTTAGTCAACACTTTCTTGAAATTTTTCAGACAGGCTCTCGTCTACAAATGTATCACTCTTTAGCATTATTAATGGTAGCTTTCTTATTAACAATAGAAGACGAACCTCAATCATTAATAGTAGTAGCTGGATATGCCTTTATTGCCGGAATAGTAATTTTTTCAGGTAGTTTATATACCCTAAGTCTAACTGGAATAAAATGGTTGGGAGCCATTACACCCATAGGTGGAGTTGCATTTATAATAGGATGGAGTTGTCTGGCGATCGCCGGGTGGAACTTAAAATTATAACAAATTGACTATTTTGACAAATTAGATAAAAATAAATAAATTTAAGTCAAAAAATTAGTAAAAAATAAGAATACTATAGTAAGACTTTAAAATTAGACCCGTTCAAGCTATAGTGTAATAAAAGCAAAGCTATACAAATCTGGGTATCTGGCTTCTGTGAGTTACTGCCTTAATCCCAATTGCCCCAATCCCTCTGACCCACAAAATGCTGGTAGACGTACTTGTTGCCAATGTGGCTCAGAGATTCTGCTGCAAAATCGGTATCGGGTGACAAAACCTCTAGGAGGAGGGGGTTTTGGTAAAACCTATATGGTTGAAGATCAAGGGGTAGAAAAAGTTCTCAAAGTATTACTAAAAAATCATCCTAAAGCTATCTCCTTATTTCAACAGGAGGCACAGGTACTAATTAGTTTGCGAAATCCTGGGATTCCGAGGATAGAAGATGATGGATACTTTACATTTTACCCCGCAGATAGTGAAGAGCCTCTACACTGTCTGGTCATGGAATTTATTGACGGTGCCAATTTACAAGATTGGATGAAAAGCCGTCGCCATCGGCCAATAAATCAAACTCAAGCATTAGATTGGCTGACACAATTATCAACAATCTTGGACAAAGTTCACCAAAAAAATTACTTCCATCGAGATATTAAGCCCCATAACATCATGCGGAAGCCAAATGGCCAATTGGTGTTAATCGACTTTGGTACTGTGAGAGAGGTATCAGAAACCTACTTAGTCAAAGTAGGCCAAGGCCAAAATGTGACAGGTATTGTCTCACCAGGATATACTGCTCCAGAGCAAACTAATGGTAAAGCTGTACCTCAGTCAGATTTTTTTTCATTAGGACGGACTTTTGTCTATTTATTAACGGGTAAACCTCCAACAGCTTTTCCGGAAAATCCACGCTCTGGAAAGCTGCAATGGCACAAATCTGCCTCTCATATCTCAACCGAATTTAAAGATATCATAGATTATTTAATGGCCCCTTTCCCAGGCAATAGACCTCAAAACCCAACGATGATTTTGCAGTGTCTGGCAGAAATACAAACGGAAAATAGCCCTGGAAATGAAAATTCCAGAATCTCTGCTCCTAGTCAACACAGCCGTTTCACTGAAGAAAATACAAAAGTAGCCACACAAAGAACTCAAACTCGACACAAAACTAGCACCGGAGTCAGAACCAGAACAAAAACAAAAACAAAAACAAAAACAAGTCCCAAAATATCTCGCGAGCGTCAGAATTTACGAATTAAGTTCATCAAAAAGCTGATCAATAATCTAATAGTAAGTTTGACAATGTTACTATTAGTAGGAGCTTCTTCTCAGTTTTATGGCTTTTGGCGCTACGGAATGTTTCCAGCCGATCCAGTTTTTTTGTTGCGGGGTTTGAATAGTAGTCGATTTTTAGAAAAAACCTTAAATGGTTATCTTGGGCAAGTAAATGCCATAGCTTTAACACCAGATGGTCAAACCTTAGCCAGTGGCAGCTCTAGTACAATCAAAATTTGGGACCTCAAGACTGGAGAGCTAAGAAATAATATTCAAGATGCCCATGATGCTCCAGTAACCACCATGGTAATTAGCCCTAATGGTCAAATTTTAGTCAGTGGGAGTGCAGATCAAAAAATTAAAATATGGGACCTCGAAACTGCTACACTATCAAAAATTATTCCTGCTCACGAAGGTCAAATAAATGCAATTGCCATTAGTCCTGATGGACAAACAGTAGCCAGTGTTGGTAGTGATCGACTGATGAATTTGTGGAACATCAAAACAGGTGGTCAAATACAAAGTCGCATACCAGACAAAGAATCAGAAGTAAATTCTCTAGCTTTTAGTCGAGATGGCGCTATTTTGGTTACTGGTAGTAATGACGGTAAAATTAGACTTTGGAATATCAGTACAGGTGCTAGAAGACAAACTTTAGAAGGACATACCCAGTCAGTTAATTCTCTTGTTGTTAGTCCAGATAATCAAACTTTAGCTAGTGCTAGCGAAGATGGAACCATTAGATTATGGGGTCTATATACAGGAGAAGAGGAAAGTGTCATTACACCAAATACAGGTGCAGTTAAATCTGTGGTTTTCAGCGCCGATAGCCAAACAATAGTTAGTGGTAGTGATGATATTACTGTTTGGAATATAATTAGAGAAGAAAAATTAAACACATTTTTTGGTCATTGGGAACAAGTAACTTCTCTTGCTATTACTCCCAATGGCAAAACTTTAGTTAGTGGTAGTCTAGATCAAACTATTAAAGTTTGGCGAATGCCTTGAATGATTATTAGGGGTGGGTTTGAGCCGAAATTTTTATGGTTACTCTCAGATTTACATAAAACCTCCCTAATGCACAAAATTAGGTGATCTGATTGGGGGCAGTTTTATTTGACAATCTGTGAAAACTCGTTGGGTAATTATGATGATTTATGACGCGAGCAAGATGCTCGCACTAATTGTCGCGCGCCGCCTTGGCGGTTGCTATAACCTACTAGATTAACACATATTAAAATCTTGCAAATTTGTAGGGGCGGGTTTTAGTTAAAATTTTCATGCTCACCCTAAGATTAAATAAACCCGCCCTAATGCACAAAATTAACTGTGTCGAGCTACTACATTCCTAGAACTTGAAAGTAGTTCTCAAACTACCTACCCAGAGAGTATCATTATTGTCATTGTGATTTGGATTAGTAATCACAAATATACCAGGTGTAATTGCGATAAAGTCATTAATCGCATAACGATAGAAAATTTCAATATGTACCGAAGTATCAGGGTCTTTCAAATCATCATCATCACCACCATCAGTAACAATAGGTGGTACACCAACAACAATTCCGCCTAAGCTACCATCTTTAAATAAGTCAGGAAATGCAATTGTAAGTGCCCCATTAAGAATCGTAATATCATCATCATCATTACCACTATCTTCAGGACGTGCCCAGGTAGTACCAAACCATCCCCCAATTTGAACATGATCGTTGAGCCTCCACTGAGCCTCAAATCCAATATTATCAGCAGTGGTTCGTCGGCCATTAAAAGGGTCTCGCGCTCGGAAACTTCCTGTACTAGCAGTAACATTAACTTCATCCTTAATAAAATACTTACGAACGTAGTTAACTGTAAAAGCAAGGTCTGGATTAGGTTCAAATGCAATCTGACCAAAGGCACTATGTTCACCGTTAAATAAACCTTGGCCTTCATTTGCTCCTTCTGGTTCTCCAGCTAGATAACCAGCATTAATTTGCCACTGTTCCCCTGGTGTATATTGAAGGACTAGCCCTCCATCATCAGGTCCACGATAGGCAGTAGGGTTGTATCGTCCGAATCTTGAAGTAGCTCCAGAACCACTACTTTCAAAGGGAGATAAGACAGTCTGAAAGTCATCTACTTCCAGCCCATGAGGACCAATAATTACATTTAATTTCTCCCCAAAAGGAAACTCATAAAATACCTTGTCGAGAATCACTGTATCGTCAGGGTCACTTTCATCTGTACCCAATCTGGTCATTAAAGTATTAGTTAAATCCCGGCCACTCCAGTTAGGAATATCTCGTGCTTGTAAACGAGTTCTGAGGCGGTCTTCACCAGTAAAGCTAGTATCAAAGTTTAAACGAACCCGATAACCTAATGCAGTTTCAGTTCTATCGTCTTCGCTACTTGCTACCCCACGCGCTCCTGCTCGTTCTCCCCAAGTATCAGTCAACCAAAATAGAACTTCACCATTAAGCTTAGTAGTTGTAGAGAATTGATTGGCTTCAAGTTCTGCTGTTCTGGCTTCAAGAGCATCAACACGACCACGCAACTCTGCTAATTCTACAGCAAACTCTTCTTGTAGTCGTTGTAAAACAGCTAAATCATCACGAGTTACTAAGTCAGCAGTAGCAGCAGCAATTAACTCTGTAATTCTATCTAAACAAGCATTTAAACCTGCTGCAAACTCATAACGGGTCATTGCCCGATTACCTTTATAAGTCCCATCTGGATAACCAACAATACAACCGTAACGTTCTACTAGAGATTGTAAAGCCTGGAAAGCCCAATCTGTAGGTTGTACATCAGAAAGCTGAGATACAGATGTCACCTGTCCCATGGGGTCAGCTTGTTCTAACTCAGCTCCTGGGATTTCCATTTTTAAGGAGGGGTCATTCAGTTTTTGTAACCGACTATCTCCTGGTAATTCTTGTTCTGCAGTTCCATCACTTTGAGCTTCTACAGGTAACTCAGTAGTTGTATTAGTATTAACACCTTGAGCATTAGCTAGTTGCTCCACAGAAACCTGATTAGCTAAAGCTGAATTAGCCATCAATAAAGCAGCTACACTGAACGCACCAGGAGTTTGTTTAAGAACGTTCAAGATTATTTTTGTCATTATCGATCTCTCCTCACACCTTTTAATTAAACTAGGAAACTATTTTGCCCTTGTTCAACAACCCTAATGTTTAGAGTAGATTGAACTATTGATTGTTCCAGTTGATTTTTTTTTAGATAATTTTAGTGGTATTAGCTAAGTTTAACTTTTAAATAGCTATTTACTATCAGTTGAATCCATTGTCAAATAATGAAGTTCCATTATATGTTTGTTAGCTTAGGCAAGCAAAATATATCTTGCTTGTACCTAATGCTTGGTCTATTTTGCTTGTTTAGTCAAAACTAGGATGGCAGTGCCAGTAAATAATTTACTGCTTGCTAATTTAGCTTGATTCTATAAACATATAGTTAGGTGAGCAAATAGAGTCCCCTTCTCTATAAATAAAATTATTCCTAGTAGCTAGGTAAAAAATCTATCCTAGCAAAACATAGATACTGAAAGATATAAAAGATATAAGTATTGTCTTTAATTGTCAAAACAATCAAGTACAGATATATCTAACAACCATTAAGGACTAACTCGAAGTCTAACTTACGGAATTAGACGGATTAAACACACTCATATTTTTTTTACCTGACAGGTTAGCACCTCTTGCACTAAGATGCAACTATCTTAAATATTAGGATTTTTGATATAGCTCTACCCATTAAGGTGTTTGACATTGGAGGAGTCAGGAGACAGGAGACAGGAGACAGGAGACGCGGAGTCAACCAACCCCTAACGCCGACCGTGGAGGGGAACCGGAACTCAGGAGTCAGAAGTTTTTTATCATTAATTATCGGGACATGATATAACATTCCACTGTTCCCTAAAGCTATATAGCAGTTTTCAACGGGCGTGAGGTACACCAATGATCCCCCGCGCATCCCCCTTTGTCAGGGGGACTTCCAGTTCCCCCCTTAATCCCGCTCCCGTCCCCCTTGGAAAGGGGGAAGCCAGATGTTGCTTCGCTTTTGGTTGGATGGGGGAAGCCAGAGGAGGCTGCGCTTTTTGTTAAACGGGGGTTAGGGGGGATCGAAAGAACTTTAGCTCGCGCTTACTGGGAAATGCTATATAAGTTTAAATGGTCTTGAGTTTTTAATTATTGCTCTGCTGATTAAATATCAAAGCACTGATAGATATTGATTTCAGCCTTTTTGGGTCTAAAAAAAGTGCAAGGTTTTGGCTCTAAAAAGCGCAAAAAGCTAGTATTTGAGGATGATTA
>JBFRWR010000311.1:0-17233 GCA_051439685.1 Trichodesmium sp. | reverse complement strand
GTACCTTTTGACCCAGAATCTCCTTTTGTCACCAGTGGCCTCCGACTAGGTTCTCCAGCAATGACCACAAGAGGTATGAAAACTGATGAATTTACAGAAATAGGGGATATTATTGCTGAAAGATTACTAAATCCAGAAGATGAAGGGGTAGCTCAAAAGTGTCGAGATAGAGTAGGATTGCTTTGCGATCGCTTTCCTCTTTACCCCGATTTGATGGCCAAGGTTCCTAGTCTTGTCTAAGGAATTTTTGGATTAATGATTGAGGATTTGAGAGAAGTTATAGTTGCTGATATATAGCACTATAGTTTCTCCATATATTTAGACATCTCCAGAAATTAATTATTAGCCTAAAGTTCAAAAAAGGTGAATCATTTATTTTAGGAGATGTCTATAGAAAGCTTGGTCTTTAACCATAGGGCTTGCAGCCAGCTTTTATTATTTTCTTGAAGATGGTAGTGTAGACTGCTAAACCTATTTATCTCATAACTAATTTCTAATTTCTAACTGTTTTTAGGAATATATGACAAACCTCTAATTTTTCAATTTATGAGGATAGAAGAGGTTAGATAATTCTAAATAAATTAGCCAATTATAAAAACTCAAACTTACGGAAAGTTGAGAATTGGTGAGGTAGAAAGCTTTAGGGAATTAAGGAGTAATAAGTAATATCAAATCCGGTAGCATTAGCATATTCAAAAGTGTTATAACTTCAAAGTTATATATTTAAAAATAAATTACTAGAGATTTTCCGTAATTCTATACTTCCATATAACTAACCTAATTTATTTAAGTAAAAGACAAATCATAGCGGACTACTATAATTTTCAACAAATATTTTTAGATACAGCAGTTTCCGAACTTATGAAGTACATTTGTTTTTCTTCTTTTCTATTTCCTGTTCTCAGCTCCGGTGTTCCCTCAAACCTAAAATTTTGTACCTCATAAAATGGGAAAACGCTGTAAATATCTATCCAAAAGTTTATAAAAAAATAGTTCCAATTTTAATCATATACCAGTTGTCCTAATCCTGACAAAATATTCTGATGATGCTAGGCCAAATTAATAATTTATTACTAACTTTGAACCCTCCAATATTTCAGATGCCTCATCATCTGTACCATTTAATCACTTTAACTATTTCTACTTTAGCCGTACTTTGGATAACACCAATTATCAAAAAAATTGGTCTCAAAATAGGACTTGTCGATCGTCCTGGCGGTCGTAAAATTCATAAACAACCAATGGTTCGTTTAGGCGGAGTTTCTATTTTTATTGGTAGTCTAATTGCCCTCTTAATTATTTGGTGGTTAGGCGGATTTATTGATGCTAATGGGAATATTTTACCCCCAGAAAAAGAGTTTGAAATTTGGGGCGTAACAGTTGGCGGTTTAGCTTTTTTCTTGATTGGTTTAGCAGACGATTTATTTGGTTTGTCACCCATATTTCGGTTATTCATGCAAATAATTGCTGCTAGTATGGCTTGGGTTGTAGGAGTACAAATTGATTTTTTGACTATTCCTTTTTATGGATTAGTACATATTAATATTTTAAGTTGGCCGATAACTGTAATTTGGTTAGTAGGTATGGCAAATGCAATTAATTGGATTGATGGAGTGGATGGGTTAGCTGCTGGTGTTTCTGGTATTGCAGCTTTTATCATGTTAATTGTAAGTATATTTATGGATCAACCAGCAGCAGCTTTAATAGCAGCAGCTTTAGCTGGCGGAACATTAGGTTTCCTGCGTTATAACTTTAATCCTGCCCAAATATTTATGGGAGATGGTGGAGCTTATTATGTAGGATTTACTTTAGCAGGAGTGGGAGTAATAGGTTTAGTAAAAACAACGGCGGTTACTTCTGTGGTTTTGCCATATCTAATTTTAGCAGTACCAATTCTAGATATGTCCGCCGTAATTTTAGGACGTTTACGAAATGGTAAATCTCCTTTTATTGCAGATAAACGTCATCTACATCATCGTTTATTAGATGCTGGTTTGTCGCAAAGATTAACAGTTTTTTTTATCTATTCCCTAACACTTTGGGTAGGAAGTTTAGCAATGGCTTTTTCAGGTATTCCTAGTGGCGCAATTTATGCTTTTAGTGCTACAGGTTTACTTGTTTATACAAGTTGGAAAGTTTGGAAACAAAAACAAGCCTAGATAATGGATAATGGATAATGGATAATTGATAATGGATAATGGATAATTGATAATTGATAATTACCTCTCCTTCAAGAGAAGAGGATTGAATAAAAGGAAAATAAATTCATTGTTTCTCCTTGCTTATGAGAGGCTTTAAACCTTAATTATTCGGTAAAATAGGGTATGAAATTCCTATCAAAGTAAGATTTATAGTAAGGAAAAAAGCTATTTTAACTAATGACTATTAAAAATCATACTATCATTTACCAACGTCTTATATACACATGAATTTTTCGGTAATAGTAATTCCAGGCAAAATTGGGTTTAATTCGATGAGTCTCGGATATTCTCGGTGAGCATCTTGTTGTTTACCTGCTTGGTGATTTTGAGAGAGTTGGTTACCATCATGGTTTTTTTTGGACTTTAGGGTAATGGGGAAAGCGATCGCCTATTTTTATGACACGAGAGACGATTTTCAAGTATTGCTTTCTACTTTTTTTAATGCTTGATATTCATCCCAAATTTTGTCTGGAGAATAATAATCTTTTAGTAACTCATAATCTCTAGAATAAAAGTCAATTAATTTTTTCATAGACTTCTCTGACAACTCTGCTAATGAAATTTTTCTGCCTCCAGTATTAAGTCTGGGTAAGTTAACTTTAAAACCAGTTATTTCTGATAGTTTTGCTCCTAATTCTCCTAAACGCTCTACTTGAAATACGCGATCGAATCCTTTTATTTGATTACCCATGAAAGTATGTTGTGGTTTTATGTGGTGCATCAAACAATCAGACATTTATGAATATAATTCTAGGTTTTCAACTAACCAGTTGATATTAGGATTAATTTCTAAGCGAGCAAATGATAGGTATTGTTGAGTGGTAATATAAGGATGCTTTTCAAATGGAACTTTGCTGTATAATATCTTATTAGAAAAAGCAGATAAGAAACGTTTAATTGGTTCCCTTATTACTACAAACTTAAAATAATTTTCTGCCACATCTTCAATATTAACTGTGTAGTATTTATAAGATTGATATTGTTGGGTAGTAATTATTTGAAATTCTTCTTCCGCACCATTTTCTAGGTGCAACATAGTTGCTATGAGTGTACGAGTAGCACATTTGAGAATCCTAGCATAGGCAATTTTAAATTTATCGCATAACATAAAAGTTGCAAAAGTTTGGTTTTCAAACTTTTCCAGAGGGTTACAACTTCTCAAAACACGCATATTTTTATCGGCAGTTTGAGGATTTTCTTTCAACACTTGCTGATAATATTCTAACGCCTCTTGTTTATTTCCTTGAGCAACTAAAATAGATATCAAAACTTTTTTACCATGATATTTATCACCAAATTTAGTCTGAACTTGATGAGCAACTTCTAGAGCTTCTTTTGACAAACCTTGTTTAACTAATAAATTTGAAAATTGTTGATAGACTCCCAATTTTTGACAGCCACTATTGATTAATTGCTGATATTTAGAGCTAACCCATTCTATTAAAGTTGCACCTAATAAAGCCAAAGCAAAATTTAATTTAACTGCCTGTTTATAGTTAGCAAATGCCGACTCTTTTTTGCCTAGCTTGAGCAAAGCATAACCTAATTTAATATAGGCATCCTGACTATAAACCGATATTTCTACCCTCTTTTTTAAATATGCTAAACCCCTCTCAGTTTCGCCGAGATGTACTAACAAATAACCTAACCGAGAATAAATACCACCGCCATCAAAATCTTCATTAACTAAATCTGTTTCTAGCGCTTCCTTTGCTAATTCCAAACTGCCATATTTTTCTGGTAAAGCTGCTTCTACTTGATGATCTATTTGTTGATAAAAAAGCCTATCAATATGTTCTGGATAGTCAGGAATAAATTGTTCTAAAATGTCTTCTACTAGATTAAGATAAATATCTAAAGCAGCACCAAAATTTCCTTCAGTACATAATATTTCTGCCTGCTGTAAGTCTAAATTTTCATTCCCTAATTTTTGAGTAATTAATTTTTTAAATGTACAAGCTAATATCTCTCCAGGGGATACCTCTAAAAAGTAATCATCTAATAATCTTTTTACAGCTATGCCAATAATGCCAAGGGTAGTAGAATTATTTATAGTTTGAGCCAAACTATTTATCGACTCTAAAAGTATTTGATGAAAAGGATGAGTAATAGAAGAAACCTCTGATTTAGACAACAAAGATTTAAAATAATCTTCGACTTTGCCTAATCTTTTAAGTGGATACCAACGCAGCACAATATTTTTTTGGAGAGCATATATTTGCTGATAATGGTTAGGATACTGACTAAAGATTCTATCTGCTAAATCTTGAGCTGAATCAAATTCATGTAATTCTATATAAGCATTAACTTTACCAACCAAAAATGAAAGATTATTGGGAAATTTATCTATAGCAGTTTGCCAACGAGTTAAAGCTAATTCCCATTTTTGTGCGTGCATTGATACTCTAGCTAAACCATCATAACCATGATGTTGATAAGGATATTTTGAGATAAGTTGCTCAAACAAAGTTTCAGCTTCTCGATACCTAAATAAAGTAATTAAAACATTCCCTTTCTGTACATAGAAATTAAAATAGTGGGGTAAATGATTAATCGCATTTTCCCAACGCGAAAAAGCTAATTCCCAGTTAGCCAAATGATGAGCTATCCTTGCATAACCCTCATAACCTTGAGGTTGATTCGGAAACCTTTCTATTAACCTTTGAAAAACTACCTCAGCTTCATCAAACCGAGACAAATTTATCAACACATTACCTTTTTGAACTTGGAAACCAATATTTCCTGGAAACCTTTCAATAGCATTTTCCCAACGCAACAAAGCCAAATTCCAATCAGCAAAATAATGAGTTAATCTGGCATAACCATGATAACCATCTGGTAATTCTGGATAAATTTTTATTAACTGTTGAAAAACTTTCTCTGCTTCATCAAACCTGCCTAAAGTAATTAAATTATTACCACAATTACGATAAATAGACATAGGTTGTCGAGGGTTGAAAATCAATGCTTGTTCGTAAAACTCAACAGCCTCCTTTATCTTTCCTTCCTTATTTAACTTATTCCCATTCTCGACACAATCTTTAGCAATATCTGTTTGCAACCAATAAATTTTTTGAACTGCCCTCAAGTGACTCTGATTAATAGAAACGATTGTTTGCCAAGTCTTAAAAGCAGACACAAAATCAGATTTAGCTTCATAAACCAAGGCTAAAGTTTGATGATAAATAGCAAAATTTGGTTGTAAAGAAATAGCCTTTTGTGAATAATTAATCGCCTCATCTAATTCACCTTGTTCCATCAAAACTTCAGCTAAACTATTGTGGAAGACAGCCGAATTAGAATTAAATTTAATAGCCTGTCGATATTGGGCTATGGCTTCAGACCATTTACCTTCTTGGACAAATACTTGACCCAGATAATAGTAATTCCAGGAAAAATTGGGCCTTAATTCGATGAGTTTCTGATATTCTCTTTTGGCATCATCTAATTTATTAGCCCGCAATAGTTGGTTAGCAATTTTTAGGGAACTTGGACGTATCAGTTTAGCCATCTAATTAGATTTTGAGCTAATTTAAAACATATCTATAACCTACAAAAATTTACCACCTTCTACTTACATGATTTCAGAAATTATATGTGTGGGTACAGAATTATTATTAGGAGATATCCTAAATAGTAATGCTCAATATTTAGCCCAAGAATTAGCAACATTAGGAATAGCTCATTACTATCAAACCGTAGTAGGAGATAATCCAGAAAGAATCAAACAAGTATTAGCGATCGCCTCTCAACGCTCCCAACTATTAATCTTCACAGGAGGTTTAGGTCCAACTCCAGACGATTTAACTGTAGCAACTATCGCTGACTTTTTTAATACCCCACTCCGAGAAAGACCAGAAATAATAGAAGATATTGCCAAAAAATTTGCCCATCGGGGTCGGACTATGACTGCCAGTAACCGAAAACAAGCCTTAATTCCTGAAGGTGCAAATATTTTACCTAATCCTATAGGTAGCGCTCCAGGAATTATCTGGCAACCAACGGCCAATGTAACAATAATGACCTTTCCTGGAGTTCCCACCGAAATGAAATTAATGTGGCAAGAAACTGCCGTGCCATATTTGCAAAGTCAAGGTTGGTGTGGAGAAACTATCTATAGTCGGACTTTAAAATTTTGGGGTATTGCCGAGTCAACTTTAGCAGAAAAAGTAGCTCCATTACTAGAAATGAAAAATCCTACAGTCGCCCCTTATGCTAATTATGGAGAAGTCAAATTAAGAATTTCTGCCCGTGCTAACTCTCAAGAATTAGCAGATAAATTAATTATTCCTGTAGAACAACAAATACGAGATATTGCCGGAATTGATTGTTATGGTATTAATGATGACTCCCTCGCTTCAGTAGTAGGAAAATTATTGTTAGATAAGGGTGAAACTTTAGCTGTAGCAGAATCTTGTACAGGTGGAAACTTGGGTAGTATGTTGACTTCTACTCCAGGTAGTTCACAATATTTTCATGGTGGAGTAATCGCTTATGAAAATCAAGTAAAAATTACTTTGCTAGATGTTAATCAGGAAGATTTAATTGCTGAAGGTGCTGTAAGTCATACAGTAGCAAAGCAAATGGCAAGTGGAGTTGTGCAGAAGCTAGGAACTAACTGGGGCATAAGTATTACTGGTATTGCTGGCCCAGGAGGAGGAACTGACACTAAACCTGTCGGCTTAGTTTACATTGGCATAGCTAGATATGGAGGCGAAGTAGAAAGCTTTGAATACCGCTTCGGTCCCTTGCGCAATCGTGATTGGATTAGAAGAATAAGCACTTGTACAGCTCTTGACCTGTTGAGAAGAAAGTTAAATTTATCTAAATAAATTACAACTACTTCAGAAATCTATTATAATGTCTTAATAATATTTAACAAAATGTAGCCCTTTGTTTTTTCAAAGGACATTTACCCAAAAAAACATTACTGGATAATGGCCATTTGCCTCACCCTGAAGCAAAAAAAAGTGTTAATATAAGACTTAAAGATAAATGAGTAATAGCCATGATTAATATTTATATCGGCTAGCTCATTCAATCTTTTATTTATATATTTGTATCAATTAGGGAAAGCGGCAAATCCCGCCCCGCATTAACCTCAAAGTACGAATATAAAAGAATAGCCATGATTTAGAGTATCTAGCGGGAATGATATAGAAATGGATTACATTGATAAGGCACTAGAGAAATTAAAAGAATGGACACGCAAACTAATCGAAGCTTTGCTTGGTCCTGAATCTGAACCTGAACCTGAACTAATTCCAATTCCAGTAGATGATCGTTCCCGTCGTTGATAACTTTATCATAAAGTTGGCAGAAGACCTGCTCGATGGGAACTTTATATTCTTTATAGATTGGGAATGCCAAAAACTGATAATACCATAGAATAATAAACAATTAAACCAAGTTTCCTAGAGACAAATTTTGTCTTCTGAAATAATCTTGTATATAGATGAAAATGGAAACAAGATAATAAAAATTCCTGACAAGGCAACGGAAAGCTAAAGTAGGAACCAATAAATTTGCTTAAAGCAAAGAAAATAGTCTGCCTAGCAGCACTGGGTAGACTTAAGGTTTTTTTAGGTAAAATATTTTAGATGGTTTAATAGAAACTAATGACAATACAGAGATTAGTCTAGTTAGAAATATGTGAAATAAAAAAATCTAAAATTACCGAAAAATTAAATTATGAAGCTTCTCCATTCACGGAGAAAAAAGAAAAAAAATTTTTTTTAGCCAATCCTCTTCTTTCTAACAAGAGGTAATTAATAATGATTAATTATTGAAGAGTTTTAGCAATTCCTCAGATAATTAGGGCAACTTGATCGAAAAATTGTCAAAATTTAAGGTGTAGATTTGTTTTGTTTAGCATTTTAGTTTTACATGGTCCCAACTTAAATCTTCTAGGACTACGGGAACCAGGAATATATGGTTCTACAACCTTAGATAATATAAATCGGCTGTTAGAGCAAGAAGCACAAGCGCTTGGAGTAAAAATCTCTATCTTGCAGTCCAACCATGAAGGTGTCTTAGTGGATACAATTCACTCAGCCATGGATCAACACCAAGGTATACTTATTAATGCAGGTGCATATACCCATACGAGTATTGCCATTAGGGATGCTCTTTTAGGGGTTAATCTTCCTACAGTAGAAGTTCATCTAAGTAATATTTATCGTCGAGAAGAATTTAGACATCATTCTTTTATTGCACCAGTAGCAATTGGTCAGATTAGTGGTTTTGGGCTTCAAAGCTATATATTAGGGTTAAAAGCAATAGTTAACTCTCTTCAACAAAGTAATAGTTAAATAACTCTGCAATAAATCTAAAATTTTACTAACAATTAGCTGAAATAAATCCTTTAAATTATGACCAATAATTGTTTTCTCTGAACATTAATTTAATCAAGAGAAACTATACTAAATCTAGTAATAGGTATATATAATTGAATAGCTTTGGCAAAAATTAAATTATTTTTTATATAAAATTAAAATTATTGATGCTTAGACTTATGAATCATCTGAATATTTAGATAGAGACTAAATAATTATTGCTCTGCTGATTAAATATCAAAGCACTGATAGATATTTATTTCAGCCTTTTTTAGTCTAAAAAAAGTGCGCTTGTTTAAGTATATAGAGCTGCAAAAAGCTAGGATTTGAGGATGATTGTGGCAGAAAAATCTTGGGGCAATTTTGACGACTACCTCCTCTATAAATTTCCATTTCTCCTGTCTCCTGTCTCCTGTTTCCTAACCCTAATTCAGCAAACCCTAATTAAGAAAATATCAAACAAATGAAAAGGTAATGCAGTATTCTCTCTTAAGTAAATTTCAAGGTGCTTTATTAGGAGCAGCTATCGGAAATTATGTAGGTTATTGCTTTGACCATCAAACAGATGAAAATATAAAAAATTGCCAATTATCGAGCAATAAAAATCTATTTTATCTGTCAGATTTAGACAAAAAGAACTTGCAAAAATGGCGAGAGATTACAATTAATTGTGGAAAAAGCCTAATTAAACAACAGGAATTTAATCTAGAAGATTGGCAGAGAGTTTATCAAGAATGGCAAGATAACTGGACTAATAAAAAAGCTGAAACTTGTCAAGCAAGTCAAATAAAATCTTCTCAATTAGTAGGAATAGGTAATCAGAATTTAACTAATTTTGACTACATAAATGATGTATTAAATCTAAGCTCTAGTCATGCAGTTATTGCTAGTATGCCAGTGGCCTTACTGTACCATGATGATGAACTTAAACTGCGACAAGGATTAGAGCAATGGGGAAAAGTTTGGCAAAATCACTTAGAAATTAACCTCAGCAACTTGGCAGTTGGATATATAATAACTCAAGCCTTAACAGACAGACTAGAACCCCACACCCTAATACCCAAAATTATCAACTATCTTGGAGAAGGAGAAACATTATTAGTAGATCAACTTAGACAAGTAGAAAAATTAATTACTCAAGGCACAAATTTAGATACTGCAGTCAGTAAATTATCAAAAAATGCTAGATATCTAGAGAAACAATTAAAATTTGCTGAAGGTCAACAGCAACCCTTATCTTCTAGTTATTTGATATCTGTGCCTTTGGCCTTATACTGTTTCCTTAGTACCCCAGAAGAATTTCGTTTGGCAGTATTAAGAGCTGCCAGAACAGGATGGGCAACTCAGACCTGTCCTATAGTAGCCACTTTATCAGGAGCTTATAATAGTATATCTGGGATTCCTGTAGAATGGCGACAAAGAATGGGAGTTGAACTTTTGGGAATGAATAATGAAATGGAAATTCTGAGCTTGGCCAAAAGTATCTGGGCAGTTTGGTCTGGAGTGTATAATCCAAATACAATGACAGGTAACTTAGTACCAGCAGTTGCTGCTAGCAACATTATTCGTCCCCCTCTTCGCTCTCGTAAAGCTAGTGGATATTGAAAACTCTATGATGTATAGACATCAAGAAATATGTATCTGACACGTTTAATTGGGAAATTATTGAAACCTCAGAAAAATCAAAAGACATCAAGTATGTCATCTCGGGCAACCTCGCCAATATTAGTGATAGTGGCAATAGCATCTCTAACATTTACTATTGGTCAGCGTTATTACAGAGAGCCAGAATTAAATGAGGGAACTATTGCACCTCAAACTATCTTAGCTCCTGAAGCTAGAAAAGTTATTGATGAGAAACTTACTGAGGAGAGACGTAAGTCAGTTAGACTTGGGGATATCACTGTATTAATGATAGATGAATCAGTGAATCAAAGGGTAGCCAAAGAATTAACAGAAATAATAGAATTAGGTAATCAAGCGAGAGCAATTTTCGCTAATTTTCCTTTTATCAATACAGGAATATTATCAACTGTTACTCAGAGACACTTATATCAAGTTTCCCAAGAAAAATTGCAGATTATTCAAGAGATGGTTGAGGAACAGTTGAAAGAGAGACCACCTGGACCTCAGCCAGAAACTATTTTTTCTTCTACATTAAATCCAGATTCAGTAGAAATTAGTCAAACATCAACATCTCCAGAGAATCAAATAAATAGTCCGATAGTTATTAGTAGTAAAGATCAAAAAGCAATTTCAGAACTACTAGCTTATCGTCAAAGGAGTTTCTTAGGAAATTACCTCAGACTTTTAGACCAAGTATCTATTGCTCGTGATTTATATGCAGACGCAACAAAAATTTTAGCTAAAAATCAAGAAAATCAAAGTTCTGAGCCATACTATCATTCCTTGTTAGAGCTATCTACCCTAGATTGGGAAAAAACCCAGAAAAGTATGCAAACAGTAGCAGATGGGATGTTGGCTCAAGGAATATCACCAAGTTTTCCTAAAGAAGAATGGCTGAAAGCACTAAAAATTCAAGTAGATGGTTTAGTGCCACTGGAAAGCCAAGATTTAGCAATCAACATTTTGAAAGATGTTTTGGAGCCTAACTTAGTCAAAGATGCAGAAGGAACGAAGAATTTAATAGAGCAAGCAGCACAAAATACTCAACCAGTGGAATACATAGTTCGAGAGCAACAGGTAATTGTGGAAGCTGGAGACACAATTGATCGTAGGGCGTTTGTGCTATTAGATGACTTTGATCTTAGTCAGCGTGGATTAAATTGGCGTGGCTTAGTAATATTTGTCTGCTTTGTTAGTGGAGCTGTAGGTCTAGTTATTCTAGTAGAAAGAAAATTTAAGCCTGGTTTAAGATGTAGAGATAATTTACTTTTGTTAGTTTTAACTTTAAGTGCCCCATTACTGGTGACTTTGAGAGTCCCTTGGCTCAGTTTCCCTGCAATTGGTTTGTTAATTGGGAACTTCTATGGGTCAATTATGGGAGTAACAGTGGTAGGTTTGATATCAGTGTTATTGCCAATTGGTATGGATGTTGACAAAATAGATTGTTTCGCTAGTGCGGTAGGTGGTATTTTTGGTAGTTTGGTGGCAGAAAGAATGCGATCGCGTGAAGAACAGGCATTATTAGGTGTAGGGGTAGGATTAACTCAAGGTACAGTTTATATGTTAACAAATTTGATTGTTAGGTCTACTCCTGGATTAATCTGGTATGCAATCATTGGTCCGGTTGGTTTACAAGCATTATCAGGGCTAGTGTGGAGTATTATTGCTTTGGGTTTGAGTCCATATCTAGAACATTTATTTGATTTAATTACCCCCATCCGTTTATCGGAGTTGGCTAATCCTAATCGCCCTCTGTTAAAGCGTTTGGCTTCGGAGGCACCTGGAACTTTTCAACATACTCTATTTGTAGCAAGTTTAGCAGAAGCAGCAGCACGAGCAATTGGTTGCAATGTAGAATTGGTGAGAACGGGTACTTTGTATCACGATATTGGTAAAATGCACGATCCATTAGGATTTATTGAAAATCAAATGGGTGGTCCGAATAAACATGATGAAATTAATGATCCGACGGTGAGTGTGGAAATTATCAAAAAGCACGTTACAGAAGGATTAGTGATGGCTCGTAAGCACCGACTGCCAAAGGCTATTCGAGCATTTATTCCTGAACACCAGGGTACAATGTTAATTGCTTTTTTCTATTACCAAGCTAAACAAAGAGCTGAGAAGGAAGCAAAAGTAATCAAAGAAGATTTCTTTCGTTATGCAGGACCAATTCCCCAGTCACGGGAAACAGCTATTGTGATGTTAGCAGATTCTTGTGAAGCAGCATTGCGGTCTTTAAAAGATGCTACTCATAAAGATGCACTGCAAATGGTGAAAAAAATTCTCCGGGCACGTTGGCAAGATAATCAATTGCTTGACTCTGGTTTGACAAGAGCAGAAATATCAACTATTGCTGAAATTTTTGTACAAGTTTGGGAACAGTATAATCACAAACGTATTGCTTATCCTAAAGCAGCAATGAATCCTAATAAAATGAAAACGGCTAAATCAGTTGCTAACTAAATTGCGAGAATATGTTAGGATTTTGGCTGACTATGGTAGAAAAATTGTCCCTCAATTTGGCCGAAACCATTGCCTGTCCCCCCATCTCCGCGTCTCCGCGTCTCCGTGTCCTACCACCACCAACCAATTTTTTCAGCAGACCCTAATTAGTCTCCTTGAGGATATTCTTCCCACAAGTTAGTTGTCTGACGCAGACTGGAATGTTCTCCATTTCCCATAATTATATGGTCAAGTAAGGGTATCGCTAAAAATTGCGCTCCTGCTAATAATTGCTTGGTTAAATTGATATCTTCAGGACTTGGTTCCACATTTCCCGAAGGATGATTATGAGAAATAATTACTCTGGTTGCACCTTGGCGAATCACTTCTCGAAAAATTTCACGGGGATGAGCTAATGTTTCTGTCGCTGTACCAATAGTAATTACCTTAGTTCCCAGTAAGCGGTTACTTACATCCAAAAGTAACACAGCAAATTTTTCTTGAGTTTGCCACATCAAATCTTGACTCAAAGCATCCGCAGCAGCTTGAGGACTGTCAACAACTGCTAATTCTGGGGGGCGAGATTGAAATACTCTTTTGCCTAATTCTATAGCAGCCAGAATAGTTGTTGCTTTTGCCGTACCAATACCATGAATTTGAGTTAATTCTTGAACCGTAATATTGCGGAGAACAGAGAGGGGGTCTCGCTGATATTGACTTAATTGATTTAATATGTATTGTCCGAGACCAACAGCAGAAAGTTTCCCTTTTCCCTGACCAGTTCCTAGTAGAATAGCAATTAATTCTGCGGTGGAAAGACTTTTAGGACCAGAGGCAATTAATCTTTCCCGTGGTCGTTCATTGCTAGGTAAGTCTGCAATTCTGAGACTGTAAGTCATTTCAGTTATCAGTTAGCCTCCTTCGGAGGAACTACGTTAACAGTTATTAGTACCTTTAGCTAAAGTCAGAGCCTTGAAATACTAAAGTTAATTTTTTTTCAACATAGCATAATTTAGTCAGGGAAATTGGATAAACACAAAAACTTTATAAAATTCGTAAAATTCAGTATTATTTCTGATATGGCAATTCTCAAATTAGTCAAATAGAGGAATTTCAGATTTTAGGTAACAGGAAATAGTTCATTAATGGATAATGGATAATTGATAATGGATAATGGATAATTGATAATGGATAATGGATAATGGATAATTGATAATTGATAATGGATAATTGATAATTGATAATGGATAATTGATAATTACCTCTGGTTAAAACGGTTACGGAATTGAATATAAGGAAATATTATTTTTTTTCCCTTTGTATAGCGACAGCTCGCGGCACAGCCAAGGGGAGGCTAATAAAGCTGAATAATTAATAATTAATTATTCGGTAATAAGAAAAGGTAATTGTTGGTTTTAATATCTTAAATCGGGTAAAATAATTATTACCTGACCATAAATAATGCTAAAATTTGATAGTCAAGATAAACAAGATTATTCTTGTTTTCTCGAATCAATTTTAGTCATAAATAAACAGGTGAAATATGGCAATCCTCAAACTAGAAGACGGTACAATTTATACTCAACTCAACGATATTTCTCGTGAACTTGCACCCTTAAATGTGCAACTAAATCATTGGCCTGTAGGAGACAATTCAGAAATTCATAATCTACTAGCAAAAGATGTATTGAACGATGATGAAAAAGAACAATTATTACAAGGTTTAGATAACTATTTTCAGCAACTAAAAGAAACTGCTGGTTATCAGTCACGAGACTTAGTGGCAATACATTCAGAAATTCCTAATCTTGATGCTATGTTATCAAAGTTCGATAAATGTCATACCCATGCAGATGATGAAGTGCGTTATATTGTGGCAGGAGAAGGTATTTTTGGCTTTGTACGTCCTGATAATAGCCAAGTCGAATTAACAGTACAACCAGAAGAATATATTAATGTGCCAGCTAATACTGAGCATTGGTTTTATTTGACACCAGAAAAGCGGGTTAAAGCAGTGCGATATTTCGTTTCAACAGAAGGTTGGGTTCCTCATTATACTGGTACAGAAATTCGTTTTAATAAATAGAATATAGAGTATTAATTGAGGCAATTATTAACTACTCAAAAAGATAGTAGAAGAACCAACTCATAAATTTACAAGTAAGATATTGTAGGGGTTTGTAAACCAAACCCTGATTATCCTGTTACACAAACAACTTCTGAATTTCTTATTTACTCCCATTCCACAAAAGTTGTTTCTACTTTTGCTCCGGGAGAAACGTTACCTTTAAAAGATGCTACTTTTCCCGGTTCAACTGTGGCAGGTTCGGCATAAATATAACCATTATCAATAATATTACCTGCATCATCTAATACTTGATAATTAACTTTAACTTGTTTCACAATTTGACAGCTTTGATTAGCAACTTTGCCAGTTAAAAAGTTACCATCATAGTTAACATTGCTAATCGGTATCTCTGTAGCTTTAACTTCCTCGGATTTACAAGCAACTTTTTTAGTTTCATCAATATTTTGATCGCCACAAAGATTTACTAAATTAATAGTTTTCCCCTCGGCAGTTTTCATGTAACAAATTGGGTTGTCAAACTCAGAATAATTTTGAGCTAACAAAGAGCTACCAGTAAAACTCCAAGATAGAAAAGCTAGTATGCAAATTTTAGTCAAAGATAAATTATTCATAGTTAAACAAATTTTCTAACTAATAGACATATCCGATAATTAAAAATAAAATCAATTATCGTGAATAAATCATTAATTATTCCCCCCTACTCCCTCTTTCCCGGAGATGTCTAATTAACTAGCAATTCCTACCTTGGTACTCTTGGTACTTTTGGTAAATTTCGGTTGTCACGAACATTGTTACCTCTAGGACCTCGCCCTCGACGACCACGAGGACTTACTTGTGAAGACTGTCTAATGCTCAGAGCTTCAACAGCAGGAGCTAAACCCAAATCTTCCAAGATTTCCATCGCAGCAATTTCACCACTCTCACAAGCACCCTCCATATAACCTTGAAAATCTAAAGAAGTGTGTTCGCCAGCAAAAAATATATTGCCTACTCTTTCCCCTTCAACACCAAAAAATTGAACATATTGCCCTGGTCGATAACAAGTATATGAACCCTGACTATATAATTCTCCAGGCCAATAAGTGCGGGAGGCACGACCAATGCGATCGCTACTTATTCCCGGATATACCAAATCAAGCTCTGGTAAAAAGCGTTGTGCGTGATCTTCTGGAGTGCCACTACCTAAAACTACCCCTAAATTTCCACCAGCTAAAATTTCTAGTACACCCTCGGTAGTGGGACTTGTTGGAGCAACTTCCCGCGTATTTTGAAACCCTAAATCTGCATAAGTTTCCCCACTTGAATTAAACCGAGTGCGCCAAACTGGGTTATTAAAAGCTATATGTAACTTAGAATTTGTACCAAAACTATAATTATCAATAGCAAATCTTTTGACTGGTGGTAGATCGACGTTGAGTTGAACTTGCCTGAGTACCGGAAAAGGTATGGTTAATAAAATTCTTTCATAAGTACGATCAAAAGTGCTTCCTCCAGACCTCAAACTTACTCTGTAACTACCATCTGACAAACTTGTTATTGCTTCTAGAACTGTGCTAGTTTCAATGGAACCTTGTAAAAGATTAGCAAGATTATTAATAATTTGACTATTACCACCAATAATTCTATAACGTTCGTCACTGCTACCGTATAATTGAAATGTATCGGGTTCAGTACCAATAACATATATTAGATTTAAACTCGACTGTTCCTGAGCATCCAAACCATAGAAAGCATTGTAAGCTACTCCAAGGAGCTGTCGCAAAGTTGTGCTAGTAGGAATACTTTCTAGATATTCGGCAATTGAAAGATTATCTATAGCTGCGGTAGGTTCGTCAAAAGTCGTATAATCTTCAAAATTATCAATTGCTATCAGAGTCTCATCTATTTGTTCAGCAACAGGGGCAAAATCATTAATAATTTCTTCTATAGGAATACTTCTACCCTCAGCAAAGTAAATTTCTGGAATTAATCCTTCCTCATTCGCTACCAGGTCAAATTCTGTCAATCCCAGTTCTGCTGCTAAGTCACGAATACAAACATGGTCAGTATCAATATAGGCAGCTCCTAATTCAGCATCAATAGTTGTTCCGGCAATTTTAGAAATACTTCTAATCCGACCTCCGACTCTATTCCTAGCTTCAATCACATTTACTGGTACTCCCGCCTGAGTGAGACGATAAGCTGCAGTTAATCCGGCAATTCCAGCACCTATAATATAGGTGTTGTTTGAGCCATTGCTCTTTCCCCACCCTTGAAAAAATTAGAAGCTGCCATTGCTCCAGCAAACCCTAAACCACCCTGTAATAAACGACGGCGAGTCGTCCCAAAGTTTCTACCTTTTGCTTCTCTCACCATCCCTAATAATTCATCAGTGGGAATGCCTGTTTTTCTTGACATTTTAGCAATGCGGTAAGCATGACGCAGCATTTTCATCAAGGAAGATTTAGCCATAGTTTAAATCCTTATAATTATTAAGTATTAATTTTGTATTTAATGTATATAGATAAATATATGACTGTAGTAAGATAACACTACCA
>JBFRWR010000310.1:0-14452 GCA_051439685.1 Trichodesmium sp. | reverse complement strand
AGTTGTGACGACGTGGTTTATCCATCTGAAAAGTGCTGTAAACTGCTATAAATTCCCTATTCCCTATTCCCTACTCCCTGCTTTAAAATACATTTAACCTATATAATTTTTTTTCTCTAACCTTTACCTAGTTTAAGTTGATATTTAAAATTAGATATTGAATGTTCCAAAAACTAAAAATTGAGTTATCATGGTATTCATAAATATCGAAATTATTAGAAGCAAAACCGACACATAAAAACAGTAAAGTAGTAGACAAATAGCTAATATATATTACTTTTTTATCACTTTTAGATTACTTACCCTCTAAAAGTGTGATTTCTAAATGTTACTTTATTCTTACTGACAAGTCTCAGTAATTCCTCTAATGTAAAAGCATAGAGAAGAAACAAATAACTTCTCTCTCAAAGCAGATATTAAGTCACAGGTCAAGATTGTGCATAACCAATTAAAAGTTTCTCTAGCAAGTGTTTTAGCAACCGTTGGTCTCTGGGGTTTTCTACCTCAATCAGAAGCTAAAGCAGGACAACTACAAACTACAGATAAAGTAGTATTCACTTGTGTTTCAGTTAATGCTGCTGAAAATCAATATGCAACTGTTCCTCAAATAGTTCGTGAAACACGAGATACAAGTGAGCCTGGACTTTTAGGTGGATATCCACTTGTGAAACGGGAAGTTATCCAAGTTTCTTCTAAGCCAATGATTGTCTGGGCTGCAACTCTTTCTTCCGATCATCCTAAAGGTGCTTATACTCCTGACCGTCGTTGTCAATCTGTTAGCACTCGTCTAACTAACCTTGCTTACACCCTAGGAATGACAACTTTCGCAGATATCAGTCAAATTGGCGTTGTAAACCATGAGCAAGTAGTTTACGTTTCCGCAGAAGAAGAGCCTACATTTGAGAATGTGGTCTTCACACTGAAGCCTGAAAATCGTGAGAAATCTGAAGAGGTTATCACTCAATTTAAAGATTTCGGGCAAGGAACCGCTAGTGACGAGCCTATCTACGAATAAGTGATTTTAGCAGAAATGTTGAGGGATTACTCCATCAATTTTCCCTCTTCACTTCTTTTTTCTTGATCTAAAACTTCAAGTTAAATTGGATTTAAGTCTGTGAAATATTAGCATGGCAGGGCTATATATTATCACTAAATTAACAGTAAAATCAAGTCCTAAATTGATCATTTGTTCAGGGCAAAATAAATCAAAATCTCAATATCTTTTAGATACAGGGGAGATTATTCTATCAGACACTCATAGCTTGGTTTTCTCTAAGTTTGTGTCTGTTTTAACTATTTGATCTATTAATTTATAACTCAACTTGTAATCATGCTCGACATCATATTTTAAAATAAGAAAAACAAACAAAAGACACTTAATTTAGGGTATGATCGGGTGAATGCTCAATGGTTACTTGAGTTTGTAAAAGTATTTCAAATAATTGCCAGGAGGAAAAGAATGAAAATGAGAACTACTTCAACTTTATTTACTGCAACATTAGCAATGTTTTTTACTTTGAGCTTAACTGCTAATCCGGCTAAGTCTCAAGAAAAACCAGTAAATAATAGTGTTGGTTCTTCAGCAAAATTGTTGAGTAATAATGCTAATAGTTTGTCAAATAGTCAAAGTACCAATTTAACCCAAGATTCTACAGATAGAAGTAGAGGCAAACATGGGTATTCTAAAAGTAGATTGGATGAGGTGACAAATAATATTAACCTCAAAATGCAGAACAATAGAGTTCCTAGATGGAAAAGTGAGAAACAATGGTTTGATGAAAAGTGGAATTCTTTTTCTACAGACTTTTAGATACAGCATATTAACTGTAACATTTTTGTAGCACAAGCATCTTGCTTGTTAGCCGTAACTCATAACCACGGGAACTCTTGTAAGTCTTATTTTCAGTTAATTGATGATTCTCGAAATTGGTATACCCCAACTTAGAGATTCCATTTTTTTGAATTGCTCAAAAGAGGGTTGAGAACCATCTGCAAAAGCAAATGCTCCAATTCCACCAATAGGATGCTTTGAGCGTCCATTAATACCAATTAACTGACCTTGACTATTAAAAATCGGTCCACCACTCATGCCACTTTTAATATCGTTAGTATAGCCTAATTGATATCCTTGGCTGAGGGTGCGACTGGGTAACATTCCGACGGAGCCTAAAGTTAACCGAAAAGCACGACTACCCCAAGCACGGGTACTACTCATTTGTAAAGAGTCTGGTTGATACCAATTGGGAAAACCTGCTGCAAAAACAGTTTCTCCGACTAAGGGTTGATTAGTTTTTGCTATTTCGACAACTTCATAGGGGCGATCGCTAGTAAATTGCAATAAGGCGACATCAAGATTACCCATTTGAGGAGTGGAAACTAGGGTTGCTTGATGGGTTATGCCATCTCCACTCATAACTGGGTAAAGTTTATTAGAGTTATTTTCAATTACATGATGATTTGTAACAATAGTGTAAATATTACCTTCCCTTTTAATAATTACTCCAGAACCTGCACTATTATCCGTAAAAATTCTCACAGTAACTTTTTGGGCAATATTAGATATTAATGATGGAAAGTTGTTTAAATCTACGGCACTAGGTTTTGTGTAATAAGCGGAATTTTCTAGTCTGGTTTGAGAGTAAGCGTTAGGTACAAATGTAGTCAGACAAAATAGTGAAGCTCCCAATATTTGACTACTTAATTTCCAGATTAATTTGTTGTATTTCATTTTATTAGACCTCCTCAAAAAAAGATTGAAAAAAAAAATAATATAGATGCCCCTTTCAGCACTCAATCTATTTCAAGAAATTTGCAAGTGTGGTGATCATCTCCCAAGTTAGTTAGTGGTAGGGGTCACTGATAATTTTGTCTATATATGAATTGCTGTCAGTAATTGAGCTAACTATCTAAATCACAATAAATATATATTTGTTAAGTTCAGGACAGTCATCAAAAATTTAGTTATTTAGCCATACCTAAAAATTTGATTTTTCTTGAGAAATGACTGTGAGGAACTGAGTTGGTATTTTACACTATAGCGGCAACAAAAACACATTTTCAGAATAAAAAATTGGCAAATTTTTGTGTAGACTTTCTCATCTGCCCTTTTTTCAGGATTGGATAAATATCAATTATTAAAAAATATTCTTATTAATTGCTAAATAAAATAAAAATAATAGAGACATTCCATGGAACGTCCCTATAAAAAATCAAAAATTACTGCTAATTATAATAATTAAAAAATGAAATTTGATAATTAAAATATTCAAGATAGAGTCTGAGAGACTAATGAAGTACACTTATACTTAATTCTCTTCTCTTGTGTTCTACTCCCTACTCCCTACTCCCTCGTGGAGGATGACGGAAATATCTTACCAGTGAAAAAATGCTCAAAGTCTTACCCATCAAACCTACATTCCGCACGACAAAATGTAGCCTAAAAAATAGGAGACAGGAGACAGGAGACAGGAGACAGGAGGCAATAAGAGCGATCGATAGGAGTAAGTAATCAAGTATTTATGCTTAATATTTTGCCGATAATCTGACTTCTAAGAAAGGTCAAATGTAGGAGCTATATAGTATAAATACCTGCCAAGCTACCGTGTTTTATACTACTTTTAATGTTACAAATTGACGTGCGGAATGTGGGAATTAATATTTGACTGTATTATACAGCATATTTCGGACTATATAGATATCTCCAAAAATCAAAAATAATATCAATTATTGAGCATAAACTGTCAATTATTTCCCCCTAATCCCTACTCCCTACTCTGAGAAAAAATATACTTAAAATACGTTCGGCACACTAGCTTTTCAAATCTCTTTGCCTGTTTAATGCCGAACAATAGAGGTTGGAACTGGCCTCCCATCCCGACGTATTGTGACTAAAATAACGTTTACTTGAATAAAGTGGGCTGGACTAACCATTTATACACAAAATTTGCGTTTTGCTTAGGTTTGTGGTTAGTCTAAGAAAGCAAGTTCAGCTATAGTAGCCTTAGAGGCTGAGAATATAAATGAACACTAAAGTTCTTAGAAATTTTGCCAATCATTCATACTCAGACAATTCATAAGAAGTTTGAGGAATAACATTGATATTACGATCAGAATAACGAATAATAGCGAATAAAGGTAATATCAATGTTAATAAGGCGATCGCTGTTCCCAGAATATTTGCAATCCTTTGAGGAGGTTTATCGTCTGAATAACTGGCAGGTTGACTATCTGATTCCATATTAAGGAAATTTCTAAAAAACTTAAAATTATAGCGCTATGCGCTAGGGAATAGGGAATAGGGAATAGGGAATAGTAGACTGTTAAAGGCTTCCAGGATTTATAAATTCAAGAGCCAATTAACTTAGTGCTATCTTAGTTGTCATACAAATTTGATATAGATGATATTTTTAATTTCACCTAAATTTTAAACTTTGATGATTAACAACTATGATTTTTTTTCAGCAACTTTGTCTTTAATCTCTTGAGCTGTTTTTGCCAGTTCCAAGGAACTTTGACCTATACTTACAGGTAGTCTGGGTATATCTGCCAAGGAAGCACGAGATAAGTCCAACAAAAGTTGACGTACCTTTCCCACCCATTCTAGGGAATCTGAAGGAATAATTAGGCTATCAGCTTTTTCTTGGATACTTTTTGCTTTGTTTGCCAGTGGTAGAGCCCTTTCAGCAACATTTTCTGGTAGCTTAGGTTTATCTGAAACAGAAGCACGAGCAATCTCAACCAGTAATTGATGAACCTTCTCTACCCACTCAGTATCTGAGTAGTGGGAATTTAAATTATTCATAACTAGGGCTAGTTTTTTTCAAAAATAGGGGAGCTAACATTATGTTTAGAGGTGAATATTTACTTTTCAGTTAACTTCCAAACTCCATCCCAATCTTTAGGCGGAAGTTCGGTCTGAAATAGCTGACAACGACCAAGATGTAACCTCGCCGCTTTATTATTTGGATCAATTTTCAAAACTTCTTTAAATTGAGCTTCAGCTAATGCAAAAGCTTCTCTAATAGAATCATCTGTTAAATTTTTCTCTTTGGATGGCCTTAAGTAATATTCCCGTCCTTGATGATAGTGTCCCACAATTTGATGTTGTGCATCTGTTAATTCTTGTTTCAGAACACCTTCTTTAAAACCAAGAAGTTCATATATTTTGACTGGTTTACTTTTTCCCTTCACAGTAATAAAGTCCAATTCCCGAACCCAAAGCTGTTCTTTGTAAGGATGATAAGTATTATCACTGATGACCAAATCTGTACCATATTGTTTGCTTGTACCTTCAAGACGAGAGGCGAGGTTAACACCATCTCCAATGGAAGTTAGCTCCATACGTTTACTAGAGCCAATATTACCACTAACTACTTCGTCTGAGTGAATCCCCATACCAATGCTAATTGCCATTTTGTTATTAGCTACACGCTCTTCATTAAACATTTTCAAGCGTTGACGCATTTCTATAGCAGTTTGCATGGCACACAAGGGATGATCTGCTAAAGGAGCTGGAGAACCAAATACGGCCATTAGAGCATCACCTATATATTTGTCAAGAGTGCCTTTATATTTGAATACTGCATCTACCATTTCCTCAAAGTATTCGTTCAGCATACTGACAACCTGTTCAGCTTCCATCCCTTCTGTCAAAGTGGTGTAGCTACGAATATCACTGAAAAGGACAGATACTTGTTTACGTTTTCCTCCTAAACCAGTATCACCACTTGCTAATAACTGTTCTGCCACTTCTGGTGTCATGTAACGATACATCAAATTTTTAACTTGCTTTTCTCCAGTGATGTCCTCCATTACAACTAAGACACCATTAACTTTTTGAGGATTACTCACATCAATCATTGAGTTAATTGATAAATTAATGCTTTGAGGAGGTAAATTTCCTTGGGGTATTAAAGTTTGATCGGGATAATATTGTTGGAACTCTTTACTCTCGCTGGGGGAAAGAGCCAAATCTAACCACTTGGAAAAATCACTTTCTTTGATATGGAGAAGCTGATTTACATATTTACCTTCTAATAGATCTGTTTCATTTAGTCCTAGTAAAATTCTGGCACTTTCATTTGTGGCAATAACTTTGCCTTTTTTATCAGCAGATATTACCCCATTACTAAGACTGCGTAGAATGTCCCTCTGTTTTTGTTGTTCTTGTTTGACTGTATCAAATAATTTAGCGTTTTGGAGAGCTACACCTGCTTGGATATTAAAAGCCTTCATAAATTCTAGATCATTGCGATTAAAACTAGCTTTCCATTGCTCTGGTGCTTCTGGCCAATTTGCGGGGTTATAGTCTGAATAGTCTCCCTGTTTCTTTTTATTAATTAACTGAGTTACACCAATTAATTCATTATCAGCATTAAAAACAGGCATACATAATAAACTACAAGTACGATAACCTGTTTTTTCGTCTGTTTCTTGGGCTACTCCTGAACGGGAATCTTTATATACGTCAAAAGGAATTAATAATGGCTCGCCAGATGTAGCCACCATCCCAGCAAACCCTTGATCTTTAGCTATTCTAATGTCAATTAGTTTACCATCAATTGGAATTTTTGTCCAGAGCTGATTTTTATCATTATCAATCAGCCACAAGGTACTCCGGTCGGCATTCATCAGTTCTTTGGCCTGATCCATTACTTTTTTCAGAGTATCTTCTAAGTCCAGGCTGCTCTTACTCAGAGAGTCCACAGCTTTCATTAAAGCTTCTGCTGCTCTCTGTCTTTGAGTTGCTGCATAAAATGACTTAGAGGATTCTAGAATTAGGCTAATAGAAGGGGCAAATTCATGGAATACTTTTTCATCTTCTGAGGTGAATCCATTGATATCTATTTGATCCCCTAATATATCATATTGTTCATGGTCTGGTTTTAACTTATTTAAAAGTTGAACTACTGCAATTAAATCCCCTGTTTCTTCTTGCAATAAGGGCATAACTATCATGCTGTAGGTTCGATATCCGTTTTGTTTATCGAATTTTTTCGCTGAAGCTGAACGGGGGTCATCATAGAAGTCGTAAGGTATATTAATTACTTTTTTACCTTGGGCAGATTCTCCAGCTATTCCTACATTTGCTGGGATTCTTAATTCTAATGGTTTGCCATTAGCACCTTGAGCTACTGTTGACCAAAGTTCATCTTTTTCTTCGTCTAATAACCAAATTGTTGTTCGATCAGCGTTCAATAGTTCTCCTGTTTTTAGAGTAATTGAACGTAACATTTCATGCAAGATTGCATCAAATCCTTGAGCCTCTAACAAATTGTTGAGCATTCCCAAGGTTTGATTAACTGTCTTTAGTTTTTCTTCAACATCTTTAACTACTCCAACAAAAGTATCCTTTGTCAAAGGAGCCAAAAATTCTGAGAAATTAGCACCAGAAGAGGTAGTAACTAATGAACTACTTTCATTTACCTTGGCAGAATGTTGGGAAGAATTTTTATTACTGCTATTAGTTTCTAAATTGTGATGCTGGGAATGGTTTGGAGGGTGAGATACATCATTGCAATTACCCTCGACCACTTCCACATCGATTGTGTTCTTTGGAGATGCAGATGTCATAATACTTTAATCAAATTTTAGATTGTATTTTTTTATGTAATTTTCGGATTCTTCAGTAATTTAAGTTTCTTCTATTAATAATCTTAAGCACTGAATGATTGTTAAATCTTCATGCTGTTAGTGTAGTCTAACATAATTAAATTTTGACAAATATTTTGATTTGTGAAATCATGGGCTATGATTTGAGTTTAATAATACAGTTAATTCTAAGGAAATAGTAGTTATTGATACTGACTATTATTTTTTCTTTGTTACCGCTAATTATAGTTAATTATTTTTATCTATAGAATAACTAATTTAGTATATTCTGTTAAAGTTAAGTTTCCTAGATTTTTGTTTTTGTTCTTAAGTAAAACTTATTGGTAACTTTAACATAGATTTTATATTTTATCATCCAGAGTAACCTTAAGTCATCCTCAACAGCTTAAGTTATGCAAAATTTATGGGCAGATTATGAATAAATTAAGTGGTAAGCTGTGCAATTAGGGAAATATTTACATTGCCAGACTTATCTCTCTGCTAGATAACTACTGACGTAAGCATTCAGCTATTAGCCGAGCAAAGGTACAGAAGTGATTAAAATTAGCTGATGATTTTTTTCTTGATATTTCACTTTTTGGAGATTCATTACTCCTGAAAAACAGGATACGTTAATAACTCATAGCTGATGGCTGTTTGCCCAGCATTATGCAGGAAATGCTTACCTACTGACTATTTAGATTAATAACTGAGATTAGGATTGCTATGGTAATTTTGTTAATCTTTAAAGATAAGTAGAGCGTGATAAATTTTGTCCTTTATGTATCAAATTGTAAATTAGATCAAAATAGTAAATATATAAGACTTTTGAGGCATTTTGTTACTAAATATCTAAAGTCTTTTTTTTCGCTTGCTCTACTTATAAGGATATTAGTTGCTACATTACTTTAATTTTCAAAAGATAAACACCGAAAATTATTACTTGTTTATCTACTACCGTAATTTTCATATTAGTGAAAGCTAGTAATTTTCCCATTCTCTTTATTCTGGATTCGAGATTAGGATATTAGGTATTGCCTAAAATCTCAAATCATACTTTTTTCCGTTTTTTATAAATTAAACGTCAATTATGAAATGTGGGTAATAAAATTTAAGTCTTGATTTATTTCTTGGAAAAAAAATTATCTAATTTTGTGAATCTATATTGTTTGTTTAACACCCCTTACTCCCTACTGCAATAAAGCCATCCTTGATCGGTAACTCCTAAAACTCTATCTCTAATAACTAGAGCAATAGGCAAACAGGTTAGGATTTTTCCGTTTCCTGCTCTCTAACAACCTAAATTTATTTTGTCCAAACCAAAAAACATAGTGTTATATTCCTATAGCAATCCTATTTTATTCGTGGCAAAAATATTACTGCTTTTTAGGGAACAGGGGGCAGGGAAAAAGTGGAATTTTCAAGTTTTTTATTTACTTTTTAATTACCCGCAACCTATGCGGGGATTGCTATAATAACCAAAAAAGTTTAGACTTAATTTTTTAAACTCCTTTATCTTCTCAAATACCAGACCAAGTATAGTTGCTAATACTATTCAGATATAAAATTAGGAATAGGTATGGTCAAATTTTCTTGACGTTTAGTGGCAGCTTGAGTCAAAAGGGATTCTGCAAAAGCAATAGCTTCTTGAGCGGGTTTTCCACTAGCTAATTGTGCTAGCTCTTCCCGACGTTGAAAATTATCCAACTTTTTGACTTTAACTATAGTCCTTAGCTCAGAATTTTCAGTATTTGATTCGAGGCGACAATTTGCCTCAACTACTTGTTTACTCACATTAAAATGATGGTCCGCCATTGCAGCTACTATGGGTTGGTGAGTTACACATAGAACTTGATTTTGCAAACTAAGTTGGTGTAGTTTTTGGGAAATAGCTCCTGCTACTCTTCCTGAAACTCCTACATCTATTTCATCAAAAACGAGAGTCCCTGATGCTTCTATTTGAGAAAAACAAGCTTTCAGGGCTAATAAAAACCTACTCATTTCTCCACCGGAAGCTATTGAATTTACAGGTTGTAATGGTTCACCAGGATTAGGGCTAAAGCAAAAAGTAATTTGGTCAGAACCAGTAATAGTTGGAGTAGTAGAAGTAATTTCTACCTCAAATTTTACTTTTTCCATAGCGAGGGGTTTTAATTCCTCTACTAAATTTTTTTCTAATTTAGCAGCGGTATTATGGCGTTGTAAGCTAAGTTCGCTACATTTATTTAGTAATTCTTTTTGAGCTTCTAAGTATACTTTTTCGAGATTTTCGAGAGACTCTCCTCCATCTTGTAGTTCCTTAAGTTCTCCTTGAATTTTTTCATAATAATTGATAGCTTCTGCTAAGGTAGGACCATATTTACGACAAATTTGTTTAAGTTCTTTAATTCTTTCTTCTACATCTTGTAGTCGTTCTGGATCAGCTTCTAATTTTTCGCCATAATTACTAATTTCTCGACTAGCTTCAACAACTTGAGTTAAAGCATCATTAATCATTTCTAGTATTGATTGTAATGTGGAGTCGTAATTTACCATATCGTTTAATATTGTTTCTACTTCTCCTAATAAGTCTGCTGCTGCTAAATTCTCACCTTCATTTTGATATAAAGCTTGATATATTTGATAGCTTTGATGTTGCAGTTCTACTGCATGAGTTAGACGTTGACTTTCTTGTATTAATTCTTCTAATTCTTCAGGTTCGCTAATATTAGATTTATCTAGTTCTTGTACTTGATATTCTAATAAATCTATTCTTTGTAAACGTTGTTGTTCTGATTGACGACGGTTTTCTAATGCTGATTTAGCTTTTTGAGTTTTTTGATAGGTAATATTGACTGTTTCTCTACATTTTAGTAATGGATGACCACCATATAAATCCAGCCATTCCCTTTGTAAATTAGGATTTCCCAATTGTAAAGTTTGGCCTTGAGCTGTAATTTCTACCAGGCGATCGCGCAGTTGGTCCATTATTTTGCGGTTAACTAGGATGCCATTGAGACGAGACCTAGTGCGTAGGGAATTTTGAGAGGTAATAATTTCACGACTACATACTACTAATGTACCATCTACTGGTTCTATTTCTTGGCCATTTAACCATTCAGCTAAGGTGAGGTTTAGTTCAAAGGTGGCTTCTAGGATGGCTCTTTTGGCTCCTGTTCTGATAATGCGACGGTCTACTTTACCACCTAGAGCAGCATCAAGGGCGTCTAGGATAATGGACTTACCAGCGCCTGTTTCACCTGTGAAAACATTTAGACCAGGGCCTAATTCTAAGTCTAGATGATCTATGAGGGCAAAGTTTTCAATGCGAAGGGATATTAGCATTTATTGGGTTAAAGGTTTCTATTGAATGGTCAAAAGTCTATAAATTAGCAAAACCTTGATTTTGCTATGAGTTATAAATATCAATTAATCTTATTAATTTTACCTTTAATATTTTGTTGAAAGATAGTATTTAATACCAATTTTATGTGAGACTTTATAGAATTATAGATTTATTAATTTGTATGAGCTATTTTTAATAGTTTTCTGACTTGTAAGCATTTCCTGCGGAATGCTGCGCCAAGAGCTATTAGCTTTCAGCTCTTCCTGCGGAATGCTTACTCTGACTTTTATTGAGTTTTTAGCTATTTTTATTTAATCAAATATAGTAATTATCGCCTTTTTTCATAGGGGATTTGCAGTTTTTATGAAATAGGAAAAATAAAAAATCAGATATCTGAATTAAGGCTGATAAATCTTATATAGCAATCCTATTTTATTCGTGGTAAAAATCCTACTGCTTTTTAGGGAACAGGTAAGAGTTTCAGGTTTTTTATTGACTTTTTGATTACCCGCAACCTATGCGCGGATTGCTATATCAAGATATTTATATTTTGAATTATTTCTCAAATTAGTTGACTGAGACACAGCAATTTGCAGATTTCTATCGTAACAGTTAATATCTGATTTTATAGCTTTTTAAAATAATTTTTACTAATAGTCACGAAAACTGCTGCAAATATGCTTATTTTAAACTAAATGTAATAGCTCTTCTTCTGGTATTTCTGATAAATTACGACAAAATAATACCAATTTATAAAAAAGAATGAATGAACCAAGTATTAATTTAGAAACTGTTTGTCAAAATTGTTTTTTCCTTCTTTAAAGCAAATATAACAATCTGCGCATAGGTTGTAACAAATAAAAAAGTAGATAAAAAAATGGAAACTTCCGCCTATTCGCAGTGAAGCTTTCCCTAAAAGCGATCAGATTTTTATACACAAATAAAATAGGATTACTATATAGCTGATAGCTAACAGCTGAATGCTTACATTTGCTATAACCAGTCTAGGAGAAGCAATTTAATTTGTTTATGAGTTTTATTAGTTAGAAAATCAATAGATAAATAATTTTGAGTAGTATTTTAAATGCTAGTTTAACCAGAGGAATGATTCTGATACTTTTTATAAATTCAATAGATATTTGGGCGTTGGTGATGCGTGGCTATGATTTTTTTTAAATGGCAATTGGCTAACTCCTAATTAATCCTAATTAAAAAGCATTTTCTCTTTAGATAAATTTAGATTTCATAGCTTGATTCACCAACACCGATATTTGAATTGATTGTTTCTTGAGATTGCATTACTCAAGCTAATTCAGATACAATTGTTTTCCTTATTTTCTATTCCTGATTCACCCCATCTTCTCTACTCGCTAAAAAAAAGGAATTTTGCACTTAACTCCCTTTGGGAATTGCTATATATTAACCCATAGTTTTTTTATTTATAATTGTAAGTAGATATAGGAATCCTAAATGATTTATGATAATTTTTATAATAGTTAAGATTTAGGAAAAACCTTGAACATTCTGACTCCTGACCTAAGCATTCAGAGGTCAGCTAGCCTCCTTTGCTGCGGAATGCTGTCTAAATCGAGGAACTACATTAATAGCAATTAGCGGAATTAGCTTCAAATATGTAGAAAGTTATATGGCAATATTGAAACACTGATTTCCTGGCTTCAGTAAAGTTTAAACTACATATGAAAACCTGAAATATCCGTAGTAATTGTGTTTAATTCCTCAACAAAAAAAAAGCTGATTGCTGACTCCTAATAGCTGTTTGCGTAGCATTCCGCAGGAAATGCTTACCGAATTATTAATTATTAAATAATTCAGGTTTAAAGCCTCCCCTTTTAAGGGAAAAACAAAAAAATAATATTTCCTGATCTTCAATTCCGTAACGGTTAATTATCAATTATCCATTATCCATTATCAATTAATTAACTCCTAACTACCACAAAAATAATTACAATTGAAATAAGATTTCTATAGTTGAATTAGGTTAAGAGGTAATGTTATGACTCTAAATTCTGGGATTATGACTGCAGTAGAAAGTTTAAATTACCGAGTTACTGTGGGAGATGTGGCGGCTAAAGCTGGATTAGATGTAAAGCTAGCAGAACAAGAATTATTAGCTTTAGCTACAGATGCTGGTGGTCATTTACAAGTCTCAGAGTCAGGAGAAATTGCTTATTTATTTCCTCATAATTTTCGAGGTATTTTAAGGAACAAATTCTGGCGTTTAAGATTACAGGAATGGTGGGCAAAAGTTTGGCGAGTATTGTTTTATTTGATTAGGATTTCTTTTGGGATTTTGTTAATACTTTCCATTATGATTATCCTAGTTGCTATTTTTGTTATTGTTGTTTCTATGAAATTTAGTGATGATAGAAATGACTCTGGTAGTAACAATAATTCGGGTGGAGGTATGATATTTTTACCCAGACTTTGGTTCGATCCTTTCTGGTTTTTCTGGTTTGATTGGGAATACTATAATCAGCCTTATGGATATCAACGTCAAAGACAAAAAATCAGAAAAAAATCTGGTACTTCAGCTAAAGAAAATGAGATGAATTTTTTAGAAGCTGTATTTTCTTTTTTGTTCGGAGATGGTAATCCAAATTACAATTTAGATGAGCGACGTTGGCAGGGGATCGCTACTGTAATTAAAAATAATCAAGGGGCTGTAGTTGCTGAACAAATTGCTCCTTATTTAGATGATTTAGGTGCTGGATATTCTCTTGAATATGAGGAGTATATGTTGCCTGTCTTAACTCGTTTTAATGGTCGCCCCGAAGTTAGTCCAAATTGTCAAATTGTTTATCATTTTCCAGAGTTACAAACAACAGCAACCGAGTGGCATTCTCAACCTAATATGGCTTATTTAAAGGAAAAATTGTTGCGGTTTAGTGAGGCAAATTCTAGTCAAATAATTTGGGCAATTGGATTGGGTTGTGTTAATTTTATTGGCGTTTTGGTTTTAGGTTCTTTGCTGAAAGATTATCAAGTAGCAGCTCAGATGGGAGGGTTTATAGCTTTTGTTGAAGTTATTTATCCTGTGTTATTAGCTTATGGCTTAAGTTTTTTAGTCTTACCATTAATTCGTTATTTTTGGCTACAGTGGCGTAATGGTAAAATTCAGGATCGAAATGAACAAAGGCAAAATAGAGCTATTGCTTTGAACCAGGCTAATCATAATTTAATAGAGAAAATTGATTATGCGAAAGAGTTTGCTAAACAAACAATTATTAGCAATGAAAATTTAGCTTATACAACTGAAAAAAGTGTTCTCGAACAGGATGCGGAACAATCTGATAAAATTGATGCTGAATGGCAAAGAAGATTAAACCAATCAGATACTTAATTAGGGTTTGCTGAAAAAGTCTTTTTTCAGGAGTAGGGGAGTATGGGAGTAGGAGAGTAATTTTTGGGTTCAACTCTTGCTAAAAATACTAACTTTTTGAAGATGAGTAGCTCAAAACTAGATACTTTTTCAATACCGAAAAAGGTACTTATCTTTAATCTGTCAATACTTTGATA
>JBFRWR010000309.1:0-2655 GCA_051439685.1 Trichodesmium sp. | reverse complement strand
GATTATGTCTCTTTAAATACTCAAAAATAATATTTGCTACAAAGCAGGAAGTAGATTGAATAAACAGGTACACAAAATTAATTACACATCTATACAAGTTGAATTTTTTGCCTTCTCAATATCCTGGAAAATTAGAAGAGGTAAATAATTTTTTTATTTTATTTAATTAGGTGTTCAATATATATTTTTGATAAGTATCTTGACTTTAATCATACAACCGTAAATTTACGGAATAATTATAAAGTTTTCATAAAGGAATTTGGGCTTTTTGGCCAATTTTTTTAAAGTTTTGTTAAAGTTGGCCGAAATTAGTCAATGGTGCTGCTGCTAGTTTTGAGACTAATATCAAATAAAAAAAGTTGAAACTCACACTTGGTATCAACGGTTAATTTTTAAATTAACAATTTATAGTTTCTACCTAATTTTGCCTGATTTGAGATTTATTTGGAAAAATTATCTGATGCAAGGCAACTTTCTTTAGAATTTGTTTAAGACTGGAAAACAGTAAACTTTTTCCTATTATCAGTCCTTATATTACTGAATTTCGTCAGGCTGACTCAACTCCGATAGTTAGCAAGTTCGATTTTATTGTTACAGAATTATAAGTTTTTGTAGAGCTAAAAATATAAAATATTTTTCAAAAAAAAATTTAATAAAATAATTAATATTACTTAATAAAGACTGAGATAATAATAAAAAAAAATTATTATTTTTAATTAAACTAATCAACTTTAGTTATATAATTGTGAATCCCGAAGAGAATTATGAAGTTTCGATGAAGAGAACTTGATTTTTTGCCATATATTTTTAAAGTTTTGGTAAAGTTGCCGGAAATTACTGGCAACCCCTGTTGCGAGTTGTTAGGATTTATATCAAATAACGAAAGTTGAAATTCACACTCGACATTAATAGTTAATTTATGAATTAACTGTTTACAATTTCTACCTAATTTTTATTTATACATATTTGTAAATTGTGCAAATAAAACTGTGTAGAAAAGTTACATATATCAAACACAAATAAACAAATAAGTTAGTAACAGGGGTTGAACTATGGTACGCTCATTTACTCTAAATGGTGGTTATGAAAATCAATCATTAACTAGCAAGAGCTATGAAAAATATGGAAATCAGGCTGCTGATTCTGCTTTAAATATTTTATTTCTAATTCCTCATCCTTTCTATCAAGATCGAGGATCACCTATAGCTGACAACCTAGTTTTAAAATTTTTATCACAACAGGATAATAAAGTTGACGTTGTAACTTATCCAGAAGGCAAAGATGTTGATTATCAAAACACTAATATATATCGCACCTTCAATATTCCATTTGTGAAAAACGTCCGTCCTGGTTTTTCTTGGAAGAAAATTATTTATGACTTATTCATGTTCGTTGAAGTAGCAAAACTAATTTCCAAGAAACGTTACAACTTAATCCATGCTGTAGAGGAATCAGTATTTATTGCATTACTGTTGAAGTTATTCTTTAAGATTCCCTATATATATGATATGGATTCTTCATTGTCTCAACAAATGACTGAAAAGTATCCGGTTCTTTCTCCCTTCATTTCTATTCTTAAGTGGTTTGAAAAGTGGGCTGTAAAAAACGCAGAAGTTGTTGTTCCAGTATGTCAAGCTTTAGCTAATAGTATCTATCCGTATCAACCTAAAAAAGTTGTTCTTCTACCAGACATTTCTTTACTCAATGAAAAACAAACTACAAATCAGCAAAACCTCAAAGAAGAACTAAAAATTAGCAACACAATGCTAATGTATGTCGGAAATTTAGAACAATATCAAGGCATAGATTTACTGTTAGATAGTTTTGCTTTAGCACTGAAACAAACAAAAGAACTTGACTTAGTAATAGTAGGTGGAGAGCAAGAAGACATCAATAATTATCAAGAGAAAGCCAAAAAATTAGGTATTCAAGAAAAAGTACATTTCTTAGGACAAAAACCTGCTAGTGAACTAGGTAGTTATCTTGCTCAAGCTGATGTTTTAGTATCTCCTCGGATTAAAGGTAAGAATACACCTATGAAAATCTATTCTTATCTTGATAGTGGTAAACCTGTATTAGCAACTAATTTACCTACTCATACTCAAGTATTAGATCATAAGACAGCAATGTTATCTCATCCTCAAGTTAAAGCATTTTCCCAAGGAATAATTGCTCTAGCTGAAGACCCTGAATTAAGATTAGAATTAGGGACTGCAGGTCAGGTTATGGTTCAGAAAAAACACAGTTATTCTGCCTTCTGTGAAAAGTTGGGTAGTCTTTACAATGAGGTTAAAGTTAATTGTCAAATAAACTGGAATCTAGCAGATTCTAAAGTGTCTTAAACTTGGTAAAGTTATCTTGAGATACATCCTCAAATTCAGATGTTATGGAAAGAAATTTAACTGCGCTAAGTAATAAGGTTTATGACGTTGTAATAATTGGTGGGGGAATATACGGAGCTACCCTCGCGTGGGAAGCAACACTCCGTGGCCTCTCGGTAGCTCTTGTAGAAAAAGCAGATTTTGGTAGTGCTACTTCTGCTAATAGTTTAAAGACTATTCACGGAGGACTGCGGTATCTACAAAATGCTGACTTCAAGCGGATGCGAGAGTCAATTCACGAACGTACCGCTTTGATGAAAATAGCACCCCATCT
>JBFRWR010000308.1:0-5799 GCA_051439685.1 Trichodesmium sp. | reverse complement strand
AAAATATGATCCAGAGACTGAGAATTTCCTTGGAAGATGAAAGTATAACGCTCATCCTCATCTAGTATTTCTGTTTCCGTTAAGTTGGTCAGATTTTGTTCCAGAGTATTAAGTGGAGAAACAAACTCAAACTCGTTGAAATCTCCTAGCACTACAAGATTTGCATCGGGGTCAGCAGTTAGAGTATCTGCAACAAATCCTTGAACTGCGTTTGCTTGAGCTTGTCGCTCATCAAGACTACCGTTAACAGTTACGTCTTCCTGACGAGCATCAAAAGGTTGTTCAATACCGAGAATAGGCGCACTACCTCCCTTAGAAGAGAAGTGGTTACTAACAACACTAACTTCTTGACCATTAAATTCAAAGTCGGCAACTAATGGTAAACGAGCACCCTCGAAAGCACTACCAAAATTTTGGTCTCCAATGGTTTGAACCGAACCATCAACTAAATCAACACGAGCGGGATTATATAGGAATGCAGTTCGGATATTTCCACCGGGTTGACCTCCGCTAGCACCATCTGTAATAAAGGTATTGTCAATAAACTGGTAAGTTGGACCACCCGCAGTAGAGATCGCATCAACTAAAGTCTGAAGAGTTTGGTCAGCAGCAATAGTACCATCATTTACAGAACCGCTATTATCCTGAACTTCTTGTAGTCCAATAATATCTGGTGTATTGAGGTTATTAATAATTTGGCTAGCAATGGAGTCAAAGCGACCATTGGCAATATCTGTATCCCCATCACTGTCATTGGGGTCGAGGTTGAGAACGTTGTAACTAGCAACTGTGAGTTGATCGCTGGTTCCTACTATGGAGCTAACTTCAGGCTGTAAGTTAGCAGAAGTAATATTGTTTGTAAAGTCTTCAGTGGGAAGGATTTCAAAGTTACCAAAACCATAGCTAACAACTCCCGTCACGTTACCCAGACTATCTCCAACATTAACATTGGGGAAGTCGAAGTCAAAAACCCCTGAATCTTCATCAATTTGAACTTTTTCGGGGTTGAAGTCATTGGGACTAATATTAAGAGTTCCACGATCGCTAATTCCGGTAGCACCTACACCATTATCAACAACGGTAAATATTTCACCGAAGCGGTTTGTCGGAGCAACGGCAACTACATTTTGAGCAGTAACTCGCATTCCTTCTAAAGACTCGAATAAATCAATACCATCAGTTGTCGGATCAAAACTAGCAAAAGCATCATCATCAATATTTTCCGTTGGAGGTACGCGACCACCAGAACCTATGATGACTGCATCAGGAAGAGCATTACCACTGGAAAGATTTGTGATTGTCGGACTACTAATCTGAGTAGTGGATAGGTTGCGACTAGAAGTACCACCTGGGGTAAATTCAGAGACTGTACCATCAACTTGTAGTTCATCACCTACAGTAACTCCAGGTGCTGAACTGGTGAATACAAACAAAGCATCAGAGGTAGCATCATTACCATCTCCTGCTGCATCTTGTAGATAGAAACCATTACTATCTACTGCTGTGACAATACCTCTTGTAGTAACTGTTTGACCTTCTAAAGCGGAGGTGTGACCTGCACCTTGAATGTCGTAGATAGGAGTTAAAGTGGGTTCTGGTTCTGGATCGCCACCATCACCAACAGTAGGATTAATAGTTCCAAAGGTATCAGTTCCAATGGTGGGGTCAGTATCAAAAATAGCTGGAGTTACGTCATTTCCATTAATATCAAAAACTTGACCGTTGTCTGGATCGTTAACAGCATAAAGGTCTCCTACACTAGCATCCCGGAATATCAGTCTTGGTTCATCACCTGTATAGGAAAAGTCTATTCCACCGAGGTCTGTTCCATACAAGAAGGCTTGATCGCCTGTATTATCAGGTACGCCAATCGCATCAAATACTGTACCAAAAGTTGAGAGTTCATCTGCTACCCCGTCATTGTCAGTGTCAATGTCTGTAGAGGTATTTCCTGTAAAATCAGACAAAAGTGCTACTGTAAATGAAGGGTTCTCTAAATCTGTAATATCGACAGTTAACAAACCATTAGCATCGAAAGTTCCTGAAACCGACGCGACACGATCTACTCTTCCTGCACTGCTACCAGAGTCACTTTCAATACTAACAATTACGCCATCAAAAGCATCTCCTGGTGTCCCACTGAGTTCAAAGGTTGTCTGAGCTGGATCAGTACCTGTGGGATTAGGTTGAAATTCACTGATTAAAGCGGTTGTTGTTCCGCCGCCACCACCATCAATACTGTGAGAACCTAATCCATCAAAAGTATCCTGCGCAAAACCTTCCCATTCTAAAGAAGGATCGAAAGAGTCGTTGCCGTTGTTGTCTCCATCAGTAATACTAGATAAGCGACGGAGAGTTTCATTCTGAGTGCCAATGCTACCACCAGACCACTCACTACCAGGATCGAACCCGATTTGACCGATAACATCAATAATTTCACCATTGCTATTACGGAGGACTACCGCATCATCACCGTTGAAAAAACTATTTGTGGGAGTTAGATCGGCTTCAGCCAAAATTGCTGCATCAGCACCATCATCTGCAATAACGAAGACATCACTATTAGCTATTGTGTAGCCATTTAGGGAAACAGTTGTACCTGGACTGGTGTTACCATTGAAGTAGATTTCGAGATTGTAGCCGTTCAGATTTACTGCGCTACCTGTAAAGTTAGCAATTTCAATAGCTTTATTAAAACTGCTACCTTCTATATATTCAGAAATAAATAAATTTGTTGTTGTCATCTGAGAAATATGCCTCTAAATTTTAATAATTTTTAGGAAGTTTTTCTATGTTAGGACTTACGCACCTCAACCTATTTTCGTCATTGCGACCGATAGGGTTTGCGGAGCAGTCCGGAACGGATAGCAATCTCAAGTGCAAGTTTTTCGTACTTTATGCGTAAGTCCTGTATGTATTAGTTCTTCAAACAAAACTAAAACAAAATAGCTGAGAAAATACTCAACCTCTGGGTAATTACTTAATAAATCTAAGCAAATCTATCTTGTTTTTTGGTTAAATTTAGGTTAAAATACCATTATATTTACAGAAACTTCATTTTATCTATCAGTTTTTTGAATATTGTGTAAAGTCAGTGAATTTTTGGCTGCAATAACTGTATTTTTGTGTTATAATTAGCCGCTATTTTATTTCCCTAATTATTGGTTTTCTTACTAAACTTTTGCTGAGAAACTGCATTTATACTTAATATAGAATCCGGTTATATACTATATGTTTATATCTATCAGGACTTACGCAGAAGAACCCAATTTCGACGTTTGAGATTACTATCCTGACGGAATGCTCCGCAAACGCTATCGCTCGTAATGATATAAATACCTTGTTTGGCGTAAGTCCTATCTATAACTTCTCTCCCCACACTACCCACACCTCCCACACTCCCCACACTTCCCCCCTTACTCACTATACAATCAGTATTTAACCGGATTTGATATAAGTCCCGATCTAGTTAATTCAATACTCAGATGTACAAACTGTAGCGATCGCCCCTTGATTTTCATCAATATTTTATGGCGTTATAGCAATGAGCGCTGGTATGTTTACAAATTGCATGAGGGGCCAAATAGCTAAAAGTTTTATATTATCAGCAATTTATTCACCTCAGATTGAATTTATCCCTTGACGAAATGCCGTTAGTTCCGATGTATCTACTACCTTAGACTTGCTGGTAAAAATTATTCCACCAGAATCAGAAATATTGGTACAGGGGCGTTAGGTTTTCCTGTGGATGTAGCAGCGAAAGTAGCTATTGACCAGGTTGTTACTTTTCTGTATCGCGATCGCTCTATTCAAAAGGTTATTTTTGTTGGCTTCACAGATCAAGTTTATCAAAGTTATTTAGATGTACTGAAGTAGTTTATAATTTAAAGTTTACTTAAAATTTACGTCACATACATAATTTTCTCAGGGTCATTTGTCAATTGTTAGTTGTCAGAAATATCAGTAAAAATTAACAGGTAAAAATACTTGCTATGATGCCCTGTCATGCTTATGATTTATCTAGTAGCGATCGCTGTCAAATAAATTGTAATCCCTATGGTTTTTAGGTTAACAAAAGGTTAAGTTACTGACCAATAATATAGGGACAAAATGATTCCGATTCGCCCTAAATATTTGTATAGGTTTGGTCTTCAAGCCTTGACAAAACTGATAGGTATTAAGTGCAACTGACACCCACTCTAATTCACGGAGAAAATAACATGATGGACAGACGTAAATTTGTTAAAAATTCATCTCTATTTGCTCTATCTTTAGCAGGGGCAAAATTAGCTAACTTAACTTTTGCACCTCAAACATTAGCTCAAATAAAAGAAGTAAAATTTGGGATTATTTCTACAGAGTCTCAAGCAAATCAAAGACCAATTTGGGAACCATTAATTAAAGCATTTTCTGATTCTATTGGTTTACCAGTTAAAGCATTTTATGTGACTCAATATGTGGCAGTAATTGAAGCAATGCGAACTGGGGATATTCACCTAGCTTGGTATGGAGGAAAGTCTTATATTGAAGCTGCTAAACGTGCTAATGCTGAAGCCTTTGCTCAGGTAGTAGATACAGAAGGTGGTAAAGGTTATTACTCTCATTTAATTACTAATAAAAACAATCCTATACTTGCTGAAGCTAAAGCAATGGGAGGAGATAAATATGTAATTAAAAATGCAGGAAATTTAACTTTTGCTTTTAATGATCCTAATTCTACATCTGGCTTTTTAGTGCCAAGTTACTACGTTTTTGCTGAAAACGGAGTTGACCCGAAAAAAGCATTTAAACGGTTAGTTTTTTCTGGCAGTCACGAAGCAACAGCTTTAGCAATAGCAAATAATCAAGTAGATGTAGCTACTAATAATAATGAATCTTTAGACCGACTACAAAAGACAAATCCCCAAGCAAGAGCTAATATAGAAACTATCTGGACTTCTACTTTAATTCCTAGCGATCCTATTGCTTATCGTCAGGATTTACCAGCAGATTTAAAACAGAAAATTCGCAATTTCTTTTATACTTTTAAAGACCCCGCAATTCTCAAACCTTTTGCTTGGTCTGGCTTCGCTCAAGCAAATGATAAAACTTGGAATCCAATTCGGGAATTAGATATTGCTAAAAAGATTTTAGAATTGGAAAATAAAGAAAATTTGAGTGCTGCAGACAAACAGAAATTAGAGGAACTACGTCAACAGTTACAAGCTGTGAAAATGAATTAATAGTCAGCAGTCAGCTATTTATTTTAGTTTGAGAAAAAAGCTTGGCTTGAATGATCCCCCGCGCATCCCCCTGACAACGGCGGACTTTCAGTTCCCCCCTTCTCAAGCTATGCTTTATAAACATCTTTCTTAACATAAAACTTAGACATTACAGACAAGTTATGAATAAGTCTGGGAGAGGCTTTTTCGGGAGAAAATTGTATTTTTCAAGACAATTTTTTGAGGACTGTAGACAAAATTCTTACTCCCCCCTCTTCCCCCTCCTCCCCCTCTCCCCACCCTCCTACAACGGTTTCACGAGTTCCTTATAAGGGATAGCTTCTCAAGGGGGGTTAGGGGGGATCGAAAGAAGTGTACCTCGCGCTTACTGGGAAATGCTATAATATCTAAAATATGAAGTAATATAATTCTTAGTTGGAGTAGGAGCAAATGGAATTTTGCCCCTACTATTTTGACACTCCACGGACTAAAGTCGCGTGGATTCGTGACTAGGAGCTGTAAATCGGGTTAAAACCACGATTTCCACATTGCTCGTTTACGAAGTATTGCCGTTAGGCAAAACAACCACATTGCCAGT
>JBFRWR010000307.1:0-5796 GCA_051439685.1 Trichodesmium sp. | reverse complement strand
TTGCATTTCAATTGATCGGCCACCTTTTTTTAGAGTTTAATAAGTTAGACATAAATCTAGTGTATCATAGTAAATGTCTATTTATGTTAAATTTTGTCCAATTATTTTAATACTGTTGATAGCCCTGTATTTCAGAGCGATGGGATAGCATTTTATGCCTTCCCTCCCAACAGTTCTATACCTACTGATGCCGTCCCGATTCACCGCTTCTATAACGAAGCAACTTCAGTAGCTACCGGAACTCCAGTTCATTTCTTCACTGGTAGTGAGGGGAATAAGAACAACGTTATTGATAATTTTCCAGGTTTTAACTATGAAGGTCCTGGTTGGTATGCACTAAGTCCCGACGGTTTTTAATTTGGTTCAAAAGTTATCATTGTGAGTAGTATGGTGAACAAATAATGCTGTTTTTATACCAATAGTAAATTTTATTAAATTTGCCTATCATAGCTCAATGATAAAACAATTTTTGCTAATTTTTCTGCTGCTCCTGGTTTACCGCGTACTTGACGGAGGCGATCGCTCATTTCTGCTAACTTTTCTGGATGAGTTAAATAGTCTAGTACCAACTCTCCTACTGTTTCTGGTTTCAGTTTTCCGACTAACTCAGGCACTATTTCTTGTTTTGCCCAAATATTCGGCCAAGCCAAAAGTTGAATCTTGCGCAATACTAACCAATTAATTGTGGCAGCAAAAGCAGTGCCGACTCCTGGTAAATTTGCGAGTAACCCTGGCAAACCATCCCACGCTCTCATAATATCTAATTGTTGAGTGGGTAACAAAATAATCATCGGCACTGCTAGGGAACCTAATTCAGCAGTATTGGCACCAATAGTAGTTAGGCAAAGATGACATTGGCAAAGTAGATCGTAAGCAGGAGTCCGGGTAATTAATTCTATTTCTACTCCTCCTGATGTCACCAGTTTAGGATTTTGATTTTTTAAGGGATGGTTTGAAGGAAGCAATAAATTTCCGCCTACACCACCCATTTTTTCAACTGCTGGATTTTTTTCGGGGTTGGCAAAATTCGCTAAAGTTGTTAAGTCAAGAGTTGGAGCAACTGGAATCATAAATCTAGTTTGGGGACGTTTTTTGTGAATATATTCAGCGATCGCTAAAGTTAAGGGTACACCTAAAGACAACTTGCTAGGTTTCGAGCCTGGTAATAACCCTATTAACTCTAGACTGGTTTTCTCATCAGAAAAACTACTTTTGACTTCTGAATTCTGACTTCTAACTTCAAAATTGCTCTCCCCATCAGAAAAACTACTACTTCCAACTCCTGACTCCTGACTCCTGACTCCTGACTCCTGATTTCTAACTTCATTCATCAAATCTCCCACTACTGTAAATTTGTCAGTATATTTTTCTGGCACTCCAGTCACAACTTCTGACTGCATCACCCCAAATTTATCCACCCACCGCCACCATCTGGCATCCCATTCAGCATAAATAACAGTCCGATAACCCAAACGTTTTCCTACCACAACAGTAAAAAATTGGTCGCCACCGAGAAATAAAACTACCCCCTGAGAATACCAATTCCAATTTTCCGCAGTTTTACCCCAGAGCAAAAACTGCCAAAAATATTCTGGTGCTTGTACCCGATCTATTTCTGGATAGGAACGAGCGATCGCTGCTTCTTTTCCGGTAGCGTGAGGACAAGGTGAGAGAATAAGGGAAATTCTCAACTCGATATTTGTCTGTTGTCGTAACTGTTGCACAACAGGTCGCACCCAGGTGACTAATTCTCCAGGGCCATTTGAGAGGATAACAATATCAACTTTGTCCATAGTTATATCAGGGAATAGGGAAGAGGGAACAGGGTGACATTATTTCTGAGAAAAAATTGTAGAGGTTTGCTCTCCAAACCCAAACCAATCAGGAATTTAAACACTAAAATCCTAAGATAAAATATTACAACCTATTTAAGATAGCATTGCACAATCAGGGATAATCAAATCCGAAAATAGATATTTTTGGATAACTCTATTCCTCAATATATGTACAGTTAAAAATCTATTATTATTCTTTAAATGTGCAACCTTCAATTAGAGGAGAAAATTAAATGACAGAATTAATAAATGCTGCTAAAGCTGGAGATATTTCCCAAGTAGAAACTTTGCTAAATAATGGTGTAGATGTCAATGAAAAAGACTCAGAGGGTTCAACCGCTTTAATTGCTGCAGTAGAAGCAGGACATCTAGAAATAGTGAAAAAATTCCTAACTGCTGGTGCAAATATTAACGGTAGTGATAATGACGGTTGGATTCCTTTGATGGGTGCTGCTGCTAGTGGCAACCAGGAAATTTTACAACTGTTGTTAGACGCTGATGCCGATATTAATGCTACCACTAATTTTGGCTTGACTACCTTGATGACTGCTGCTGGTAGTGGCCATCTTACTGCCGTCCAAACTTTACTAGATAAAGGAGCAGATATTAAGGCCAAAGATAATAATAAATGGACTGCTTTAGTCTGGGCAAATTCAGAAGGTCATCAAAAAGTGGTGGAGTTATTGAAGCAGGTTCGCGATCGGCAAAGTTAATAACTATATCATGTCTAGTTCAACAATTAATAATTAATAATTACTTTTTATTATAAAAAAGAGGATTAAGTAAGAGAATTTTTTTCTTTTTTCTCCATCAATGGAGAAGTTTTATACCTTAATTTTTCGGTAATTAATTATTATATGATTCTAGAGCAAAAAGTAGGATCAATTAGCGTTTGCGGAGGATGACAGACGGAAATTGCCTGTATATGAGCCAGAATTTAGAATGGTTTTAAAAAATATAATTGCTGCAATTATTTTAAGTTTAATTTTGTTTACTTACTTATATCTGCCTTCATAATTCCTATCATGCTTTTTATTTTTAACTAAAAAAAATTACCGAACAATTAAGGTTTAAAGCCTCTCCTTTAAAGGAGAAACAAGAAAAAATTTTCCTTTTCTTCAATCTTATGCGTTTTAGGGAGAGGTAATTATCAATTATCCATTATTCAATATATGCAGCAGATAAATCGCCAATCAATTCCTATTTTATGTCTAATATTTTTAATTTTTTTGCCAGTTTTATTCATGGGAATTTCCATCCTCAAGTATGGGGTAAATTTTCCTTTTTCGGATCAATGGCCTCTGGCAGTAATGTTTGAAAAAATCTATGCTGGTAATCTTACTTTTGATGACTTATTTGCTCAATTCCACGAAAGTAGAAAGTTTTTTCCCAGGCTAATTTTTATCGGTTTAGCTTTTTTGACTAATTGGGATATTAGATATGAAATGTTGGTAATATTTTTTTTAACTTGCCTTGTTTCTATCAATATTTATTTGTTAAGTCGGTTAACTATCAAAGCTAATCTGATTACTCAACTTTTCATCTTCTTAGTTGCTAATTTACTAATTTTTTCTCCTGCCCAATATGAAAATTGGCTTTGGGGAATTCAGGTTGTGGTTTATATTCCGATTGCTTGTCTAACTGGTTGTTTACTTATTTCTCAGACAAAAATTAATCTAGTAAATAAATTTATAATTTGTTTTTTTCTCTGTACGATTAGCACTTTTTCTTATGCTAATGGAATGTTGACTTGGGTATTAGTTTTTCCAGCATTGGCGATTGTTGCCTCTAGAAAATGGCAAGAAATTTTCACTAAAAATCTTTGGATAATTCTTGGTGGTTTTTTAGGTTTAATAATTAATGCAGTTGTATATTTTTATGATTATCAAAAACCTGATAAACATCCAAGTTTTTTATCAGCGATAACTCAGCCCGTCGATACATTTCATTATTTTTTTGTTTTTTTAGGTGCGCCTTTAGGATTTGAAAATTTAACTGTGGCAACAATAGTTGGAGCTGTGGTATTTGGTTTATGGATATTTCTATTTTGGCAATTTTTGAGATTAGTTAAAACAGATTTTTTGTTGTTACACCGTTTGAGTAGTTGGCTAATAATTGGGTTTTATGCAATTATTAGTGGAGCGGTAACTTCTATAGGTAGAGTCGGGTTTGGTGTGACTCAAGCTTTGGCTCCAAGATATACAGCTTTTTCATTATATTTGACAGTTTCTTTGGTTTATCTGTTAGCTATTTTTTGGCAGGTAATGAGTCAAAATAATACTCAGAAAAAGTTAATTAGATATGGATTTTTATTGCTTGTAAGTGTTTTCTTGATTTTACAAATTAATACTATGACTAATGCTTTAGAGAGGATGAGCTATCGCCGAGTTATCTTATTACAAAGTAAGGCTTGTTTATTGATGATTAATGTTATTTCTAAAGATGAATGTTTGGTTACAAAACAAAGTCTGGAAGTTTTTAGAGACAGAGCTAATATTTTAGATAAATTAGGTTTTTTACAGCCAGGGTTAGTTAAAAATAAAAATATTCAAGCTATTGCTGAACAGCCAAACTCTAATTCACGTTATGGTTATTTTGATGGAGTAAATCGAATTGATAATCAAACTTATATTGCCAATGGTTGGGCAATATTACCGGAAAGAGGTGAAGTTGCTGATGCCGTAATTTTAACTTATGAAAATGCCGAGGGGGAAGCAATAATATTTAAGTTAATTAATCAGAGAATGTCGAGACCTAGTGTTAGAGAATATTTTAATAATTCAAGTTATTTATATTCCGGTTGGCAAAAATCTTTTTCAGTTCAGGAAATTCCTGAAGGAACAGTTAAACTTAAAGCTTGGGCTTTTGATACTGAGACTGGCAAAGCATTTTTGTTGGAAAAAAATCAGATAATTCAGAATATAAACAACTAATAGAAACTATAGAAATTTCAACTATTATGAGGTATACCCATCGCTGGCAAGATGCCCGCACTAAAAAATTTTTACCATTCACCTTGTACATGATTTACCCGAAATATTCTGTATTTTGCAGAGCAAATTTTTCTGCAATATATTTTCTTACTTCTAACCTTCTTTTGATTATTTCAGATATTTCTAAGACTAAGGATTAATACCAATATTAAGTCTCATTAATTAGCTATAGCATTCCTATTTGAGTTGTGAAAAAAATACCCTAGAAAAAGGGAACAGGGAACAGGGAATAAGAAACAGGAGTAAGAGTTTCATAATTTTTATCTATTTTTTTATTTTTTACAAATGATTTAGGATTGCTATATAATAATCGGCTACCTTGAGTCATCTTTAGATAACTTTTGCTGTAAGCCAATAAATTTATTTCTTGGCAGATAACAAAGCCAAGCCAAGGATTGAAATCCTTGACTAATAGCTTAATTCATCTAAAAAATGACTAAATTATTTCTTATGACTAAAGTGAAATTATTCTGCTCTAAAAATTTGTGCCACAGTCAACTCTAATTTTGGAAAAGTAGAAGATTGAATGAGCTGGTTATCCTTAAATTGAGTTGATTTATATTCTCCATTTTCTAAGATATTAACTGTCAAGGTTGGACTTTTAGGATAACCAATAAACTTTCTTCCTCCTAAACCCAAATAATCCACAATCCAATATTCTTGAATACCCATAGTTTCATAAGCATCTAACTTAAGAGCATAATCATCACTCCAATTACTACTAACAATTTCAATTACTAACTTAATTGAGTTACCATTAATTAAAGTAGATTCTTTTTCCCAACGTGGTTCATTTTGAAGGGAATTTCGGCTCACAACAATTACATCTGGTTCATAACCAGATAAATTATCAGTTTTGACAATACATTCTTTAGGAATAAAGTAAGGCAATCCTAAATGCCTAATTTCTAAACTCAATTCAGTGATTAAAAAACCTGCAATTTGAGAATGTTGACCTCTAGGTTTAG
>JBFRWR010000306.1:0-5602 GCA_051439685.1 Trichodesmium sp. | reverse complement strand
CAGATTTACAGCACTTTCCGTTATTATGAGGTACACTCTTGCGGGCTATAATACTATCACCATTTACCAAAAAAAGAGGTCTAAAGCCTCCCCTTTTAAGGGGATGAAAAAAATATTTAATATCAATTCCGGTTGAATAGTTATTGTATAGTCGGGAGTAGGGGAGTAGGGGAGTAGGGGAGTAGGGGAGATTGAATACTGAAAATTATAGAATTATCAACATATACTATATAACCGGATTCTATATAACTCAGTATTTCAAGCCTCCGACTAAACTCGGAGGTTCGCTGATAACTGTTAACGCAGTTCCTCCGATAGGAGGCTAACTGTTAACGCAGTTCCTCCGATAGGAGGCTAACTGATAACTGAAATGACCCCGTATCTCTTATGCCCGAAATCTGCTGTAATATGAGAAGGAAGAAATATAGCGTTTCTCAAACATTTACCAATCATAATAAAGTTTTTCCGCATCAAACATAATCTCTTCATTTGGCAATCTAATTTTAGGTTTTTGTCGCGGATAAAGATTTTCTACTGCTGTTGTATCTTGTTCGACAATAGTAGCTGCTGCCTGTAAAAATGATTTTTGGAATAGAATCTTTAATAGGGGATTTTTGAATTTTCCATATAACAAAATAAATGTCTTTGTTACGTTTTCAGTTTCTGGATAAACAACATGAGTTTGAGCCATACTGCCAACTGGTGAATCAGCAAATAACACTACATTTGAAGGAAAAAAATATTCTAAAGTATTATTCATAACTCTAGGAATTATCTTTAACGCAGGGTGTTTTATAATTTCTCCAAGAGTATTTTCAGCTCTTGTTATTTGCTGTTCTACTTTGGCGTAATATCCATCAGTTTGGTATGACTTAACATCACATGAAGTAATTTGAAATAAATCCTTATGAGTACCATTTTGATGATTATAGTCATAGTTCACAAGCATAGTCCTTAAAAAATCTGCCTGAATACTCTTTTCTCCAGTTACTCCCAGAAATTCATATTCCTCAGTTACTCTATGAATTAATTCAGGAATTGGGAGTCTTGGTTCATAACCACCATAAGTCCAGATACAATCATCTTTAACTATTAATTCTAAAGTTTGAGTAACTGGTTGAGTATCTAATTTACCCTCTTTATATAATCTGCCTTTTCCATCAAATTCTAGAGCATGAAAAGGGCAAGTTATAGTATTTCGTTCTTGACAAATCCACCCGTCAGATAGAGGAGCTTGTAAATGGGGGCAGATATTATATAAAGCAAAAATTTCGCCTTTTTTGTTTTGCCAAATAACGTAATCTTTTCCATTTAATGTGATTTTTTTTGGTTGATTAATGCCTAGCATAGACTTATGAGCAATCAACCAAGGTGCGCCTGGTAAAATTGGTTCCATTTCTTCCTCAAAAATTAGATTTACTAATAAAAAAAAGCTTGAATTTTCTGCACTTAGTATTTCTATAAGATTGTGTTATTGCAGAGCAATAAATAGGATTTACTTGTTTTCCAACTCCCTCATTCCCTACTCTCCAACTCCCTATTTATAAATTATTCAAATAATAATTCTCCGGCTCCCGCATAACCAAATTCTACTATTTGACAAGCGGTTTGTTCATAAACTCCAAGCTCATTTGGTGTAGTAGTTGCCAAACCATCTACATAGCGATTAAACATACAAAAAGCTGCTGCAATTAATACTGTGTCGTGAATTTCTCTATCTGTTGCGCCTAAATTTTTTGCTTGTTGAATATCATCCTCAGAAACTTGTTTGCCACTAAGCTGTACTTTTCCTGCTATTTTTAACAGTGCTTTAAGTTTGTTCGTAATATCTGCACTCTCAACGTTTTGGTAAACTGCATCAACTAAATTACTATTGTGTTGGAACAGTTGTTTAGCTACTGCTCCATGAACACCCATGCAAAAGTTACATTCGTTTCGGCGAGATACATAAGCGCCTATTAACTCCCGCTCCTCAAGTGATAGAGGTGAATCTCCTCTCAACAAAGTTTCGCTCAATTCCAATAGTAGTTTACCTGTATCCTGTCTATATTTCATTAATCCGACAATGCCGGGAAAGCCTGATGGTATATCTATATGTGCCATTTGTTATTACTCTTTGTTTTGAACTAACTAAATATTTAGTTAGTTATTAATATAAGACTACTAAATTTGGTTTGTCAACAGTGAACAAAGCAAATGCTAATATTAATTAACGAAAAGTAATGGCCATATTGTGGCCGTAACTCAAATTAGCAAGCTTGGCCTTTACAGAGCGGGGCAGTAAATGTTGTGAGGAGAATATATAGTTGTGAATCATGTAGCGAATACAAACAAAGGAAGGTTGCGCGATCGCGAAGCAACAAAAGCCGAAATTTTAGATGCAGCAGAGGAAGAGTTTGCTAAAGCTGGTTTAGCGGGAGCCAGGATAGATGCGATCGCGGATCGTACAGGAGTAACAAAGGCCATGATCTACTATTATTTCAAAAGCAAAGAGAGCTTGTACCAGGCAGTTTTTCAAAGACTAGCAACAGAACTAAATCAAATGCTCCAGCATTCCCAGCTAGACAAATTCCCAGCAGAAGTAGCCTTAAAAATGCTAGTAAGTGCAGCGATCGCCTACGAAGCAGCTCATCCCCACAGAGGTAGGTTGTGGTTCCATGAAGCGATTCAAAACCAGGGTAAATATGGACAATTAAGTGGTTGGCAAGAAAGTTTTCTCTATTTAGTGAATATTTTAGAACGGGGAATAAAAGAAGGAAGTTTCCGACAAATAGACCCCTTTTTAACTGCTATTAACATTTTGGGGATTTGTGTCTTTTATTTTGATGCCCAGGAAAATCTGAATTATCTTCAGCCAGAACGGCAGCTTTTGAGTCAACAAATGATAGAAAAACAAACCGAAGAAGCAATCAATTTAGTTCTGAGAGGAGTGCTGCAAAATCCCTAAAATTTCAGGAGAATATTAAACATCAATAACTTTTTTTTATATTTTGAAATTAAGTTTAAATTAATTTATAATCAAATACAATCATAATATATTTTTATATTTACGATCCCTGCTAATAAATCCTAATCTTTGATGCTAAAAAATAAAAATTTTCAGGCAATATTAATATTTATTTTATTTGTAATTATCTGCTTAACTATTGGTTACTTTACCCCTCGAAAAATGTGGAATAATAGTTGTAACTTTTCCTTAATTAATAAACATATAAAAATATACATTTATAATACAGGGATTCATACAGACATTCTAGTTCCAGTCAAAAATACAACTTGGGATTGGCAAGAAAATTTAAACATAAAATCAATAGCCAGTCCATCAGTTTCCATAAATTATCTAGCCTTTGGCTTCGGCGATCGAGCTTATTTTCTCGAAACTTATGCTGGGACATCATTACCAATTAAGACAACTTTTAAGGCCCTATTCCTACCAACGCCCTCTGCAATAAGGGTATTAGCTTATCAAAATATTCCCCAACAATATCAAATTAAATGTGTTATGATTACTAGCTATAATTACTTCAAGTTGATGGAATTTATCAATAATTCCTTCCAGTTTGATGCCCAAGGCAATAGAATAAATCTAATAATTGATCCTAATTATGGAGGCGGTTTTTTTGCAGCAAAAGATACTTATTCTATTTTAAGGTCTTGTAATGATTGGACTGCAGAAGCTTTGAGATTAGCAGGAGTGAATACCCCTTTATGGTCAGGGCTTTCTAGTTCGATTATGTATCATCTTAAAAATGGGTGTAAATGTTGAGAAAAATAGTAGTTTTGGATACAAAAAAATATTGTCTATGAATATAATACCAGCAATTGATATTTTAGGTGGACGCTGTGTACGCTTGTATCAAGGAGATTATGAACAAACGCAAGTATTTAACGATAACCCAGTTAATGTGGCAAAAAGATGGGTAGATGAAGGAGCAACAAAGCTGCATTTAGTAGACCTAGATGGTGCAAAAGCAGGTCAACCCGTAAATCAAAAGACTATTGAAGCAATTATCAAAGCAGTAGATGTACCAGTACAATTAGGTGGTGGTTTACGCAACTATTCTGCTGTTGCTAGTGTACTTGCTCTTGGCGTGCAACACGCTATTTTGGGTACTGTTGCTCTAGAACGACCTCAGTTAGTTTCCAACCTTTGCCAAGAATTTCCTGGTCAAATTATTGTTGGCATTGATGCCAGAGATGGTAAAGTTGCCACTAAAGGTTGGTTAGAAACTTCAGAAATATTAGCCACCGATCTTGCGCGTCAAATGGCTAAATTCAAAGTTGCTGGAATAGTTTATACTGATATTCACCGAGATGGAACTCTCAAAGGACCTAATATAGAAGCTTTAAGAGAATTAGCTACTGTTGTTAATGTTCCTGTAATTGCTTCTGGTGGTATTAGTTCAATTGGCGATCTGTTAAGTTTGCTAGCATTAGAACCCATTGGTGTTGAAAGTGCAATTGTTGGTCGTGCATTATACACTGGTGATATTAGTCTGACAGAAGCAAATCAAGCAGTAGGTCAAGGACGTTGGCAAGATGTTCCTCCTAATTTGGGCTATTCTGCATTTGCCTAATTCTACAGCGGTTTTCATCTGAGTAGACCACATTGTAGGGATTTGATCTCCAAATCCCTTTTTTACTTGGGTTTGGAGACCAAACCCCTACGATAATAAGATCAAATCAGGACTTACGCATGAAGTAGGAAAAACTAGGGTTTGAGATTGCTATCCGTTCCGGACTGCTCCGCAAACCCTATCGGTCGCAATCACGAAAATACCTTGTACTGCGTAAGTCCTGCAAATGTTACAATTCATTTAGGATTGCTATAAATTACTGAAATATATAAAAAAATTAATATACATTGTGAGTTCAGAAAATCTAGAATTATTTGAAACTGAATATAAAGCTGGTAAAGACGCCTTTGAACGTGGTCAATATAGTAAATCATTACAGCACTTGGAAACTGCCCTAGAAAATATCAATCCTCATTCTCGGTTAGGAGGAGAGAATCAAATCTGGCTAGTAACAGCATATCAAGCTGCAGGCAAAGTTGAAGAAGCTACATCCCTTTGCAAAAAACTTACTCATCATTCTCGCATAGAAACTAGGCAACAAGCAAAACGTATATTAGCTATTCTGGAAGCACCTGTACTGAGAACGCGACCAGAATGGGTGACAAAAATTCCTGACTTGGGTGCAATATCTGAAAGTGATGCAAAAGATCGTAAGGGTAGTGGTTTAGTTCCCCAAGTTAAGTCAAAACCACGGAAGCCAAAAACTCCTAAATTAGAAGTTGTCGATCCTACAAAAGTCAATACAAAAGATAATCAATTTGTTTGGGTAGCTTTAGTATTGATCGTTCTGACTTTGAGTGGGTTAGTTTGGTTGAGTTGATTTTTTCAAGTTCCCGTGGGGGTGTGTTGAACCCGGATTTGGTATGATATAGCATCTGTCGGGGCGATTGGGCAAACGCCCCAACAAGAGGAGTTGGTTCTGGGTGAATACGGTTACACAAAAAAATTACTAAAATAAGATTAGAAAAAAATTTTTAATTATAGAAAAATTTAACAAAAAAAAAACACAGAAATTTTTAATCTAA
>JBFRWR010000305.1:0-6682 GCA_051439685.1 Trichodesmium sp. | reverse complement strand
GGGTTTCTAATTCTTCAGCTAAGTTTTGACCATCAATATATTCTTGTACCAAATATTGATGATTATCTTGAGTTAAATGAGCAAAAAGTTCTGGAATTTGTGGATGTTTCCCCAGAGTTTCTAAACGGACTGCTTCTTGTTCAAATAATTCTGTAGCTTTTTGAATACTTTTACTGTCTTTACTATTAGGAAAAAATTGTTTAATTACACACAAAGGTTTTGATGGTTTGAACTCATCCACAGCTTTAAAAGTTCTACCAAAACCTCCCTCGCCAATAATTTCTATAGCGCGGTATCGTTCTGCTAATAACAGTTTTGCACCACATTCCTGACATAGTTCTGTTTCTGGTGGGTTTTGATGTAAACAATTAGGATTAAAACATTGACTCATGGTATTTCTCAACTTTCTAGAATGACACCTGAAAATTCAATAAAAATTCATTTTCTGAGCAGACTATGATAGTTTATTTACTTCGTAAATCCCTCATTTGCTCAAGAGTAACTATTGTTTATATTATGAGTAATAAACCATAAATTAAATTAACCGAGATTTGAAATAAATAACCATCATCTTGTTTAGAGCTTCATGGTTAACTTTCTGTTTTCCCGAATAGTAGAAAAAAATTTTTGTCTTTATTTTCAGTAGATGGCTAGTTAGTGAGGTAAATTCCTTAGATACTTAAGAGACAAGGTTTAAAAATTATTACTTGTTTACAACTACCGGATATTTGAGCAATGAATCAATACTTATCAATCAAAGACCTGAGTTTGTATATTTCATGTATGGTGCTACATGTTAGGGAGAAGTATAAATATTAACAATCAAATATTTGTAGTGCGGGCATCTTGCCCGCGTTAGGTGTACCTCCTTCATCAGAAGTTTAAAGGTTGAGTTTTACCTTAAGCTTTAATAAAATCACCTAAATCTAGTAATTCTTGAGTACCTAGAATCTCATCAACAGCTCCATGAGCAGTTTCATTTCTAAATGTGGGTTGGATACAATTATATTTTAATAGATAGTTTTTTCATAGAGCATTGACTTAATCAAAGAATAACGATATTATACAAGAGGTTAAAAAGCATACTATTTAGATAGGCAATGAAAGTAAAACCTTTAACCGTTGGTCCGATTCTAGGCGGAGTCACGGGCGACACTGCACGCATATTTGGTCGTGGTGAATATAAACTGTCTAGAAACAAAAAAAGTGTTCTCCCTTGTGTAGGGGTTGCCCGAATTCGTGCCCTAGACTCCTCAGAATATCGACCCCCCATCTTCTTTAAGATGTCTCTTGGTTTTGATACCTCTGGAGTAGCAGTATTTGACGAACTCTCCCCAGAAACGGAGTATGAATATCAAATTGGCTATTTTGTCTCCAAAAAAGAGGAAGTAGACCAAGCAAACATAAACCTTGATTGGTCGAAAGCACATACCAAGCAATTTCAGACTGCTTCCACAGAGCCGAAAAAGAGTCGCTCATTTGTTTTTGGTTCTTGTCGTTATCTGCTAAAATTATTTGGTTCTTGGTTTGACGATCGCGGCGACAAAACCTTTGAATCTATTCTCAAACAAATAAACTCTGGTACAACTACTAATTCCTTGCTCATGCTAGGAGACCAAATTTATGCCGACGACCTCAATGCTATCGGTGCAGATCGAACAATTGAGGAGTTTTTGAGTCGCTATCAAGAGGTCTTTACCCAACCCCATATTCGTGAACTGATGGGGCAAATTCCTACCTACATGACTCTTGACGACCACGAAATAGAGGATAACTGGCCGTCCAAAGCATCGTCGAAGGATTGGGTGACTTTATTCCCTGTAGCAATTCATGCTTACATTATCTATCAGATGAGTCACAGTCCGTTATTTGAGATTGTAGATGACAAAGCTGATGTTATTGGTTCGCCCTCAAAACTCTGGTATAAATTTACAGACGGATGCTGTGACTTTTTTGTAACCGATACCCGCACAGAGCGTGACGAGGCAGAATCCTGCGATCCAGGATTTGAAGAGCGAGAAATAATTAATGAAGATCAGTTTGAAGCTTTAAAAAAATGGCTAGCAGATGGATCGGAGCGAGTAAAGTTTGTTGCCTCTGCAGTTCCATTTTTCCCAGACTTTAAAAAGACTAAGCTCGATAAATGGAGTGGATATTTGCACCAACGCACCGAACTTTTGGAATTTATCCGCACCAATAAAATTAAACGGGTAGTTTTTCTATCTGGTGACGTACATTGTTCTATGTCAGCGGAGTTACTTTGCGAAGAAGACCCAGATTTTAAAATTATTTCTCTGATATCATCGGCTTTTTTCTGGCCTTACCCTCATAAAAGTGGTAGTTTCCAGTTATCAGGAAAGCTGAAAACTACCTCATTAACATCTCATAGCTATACTCTAACAAATGCCGGACCTGCCCATTTCGATGACAATTTTTCGCGGGTGACTTGCGATTTGAATTCCTTGAAGTTTCAGGTTTTTCAGAGGTTAGGGAAGTTATTAGGAGAAAAAGAACATAGTTTTTGACAATAAGCAAGGGGTTCTGTTACCGCTCCGTAAAACTTCCGGTTTATAGAAACCAGTAATCTCGTAGGGTGTGTTAACGTTTGCGCAGCATTCCGCAGGAAAGTGTAACGCACCGCAAATCTATAATGTTTCGGTGGGTTAGCGTCAGCGTAACCCTACTATGTTTTTTAACACTGCTATATCAAGAGCATTTTTCATAGGTTTTATTCTCCTGAATCTTCAACTATTATATAAATATTCAATCCTTTTTTAGCATCTATATCAAACTTTAAACCAACTTCAGTTTGACTGGTTATTTCTATACTTTCCTGGGAAGTATTATTAATTTGAATACTCTCAATTGTAGCCAAGCGACAATATGAAGATGTTTCGCTGACTAAAAAAACATTTGTTCCTATCAACAAGTTACTATTATTAATTATTGCTACTCCTGCCTTGGATTTTTTAAACCATTCTGTAATTTCACCAATTTCTTTGGCTTTATCTATGGAAGTTTGCTTTTGAATTATTTGATAAGTTACTAATTCTGCTAAAGCTTGACATAAAGCTTTAATAAAATCACCTAAATCTAGTAATTCTTGAGTACCTAGAATCTCATAAACAACTCCATGAGCAGCTTCATTTCTATAGGAAATTAATTGATTAAGTTCTCCTTCAGCATTGTTCTGATTTCCTCTAATTTCTTCGATAAAATTTCTAACTTTTCTATGTTTAACTACCCATTGCCAAGTATTACTTATTCCTGCATCAGTGAATAATTTTTCTAATATATCTTTCCGTAAATTCTGATCGTGTAAAAGAAAAGCTTCTGGCAATAGCTCATAATTTTTATTCTGATTCGTTCTGCCATAGAATAGACCTCTAATTACCTGATTTTCCGAAAGGTCTTTAAATCTATCTTTTTTAAATTCTAGTAATATACGCCCCACACCTTCTCGATGAGTATTTTGAATTTTCTCATCTAATTCTAAATAATTTTCCACTAGCTGTGGTAAATATTGTAGCCAAGTTGATATTAACTCTTCGACAAAACGTTCATAAATAGCATACAAGCGAGTTACTACTGCACAATGTTCGTATAATTGCCATTCCTTATCATTAGGAATTTCCTTTAATAACTCAATAATTTCTTGATTATATTTTGGTTGCTGTATATTTTCTATTCCGTTTTCTACAATTTTTCTGAGGTTATCATTAGTTTGAATAATTGCTCTAATACTATTAATATTTACATTAACGATTTCCAGGAGATTCTCAAACATTTTGAATTATTCTCCAATTACTCGTAAAAGCATATTGTCAAAAATTTCAATTCTTTGTTGAATATCAGCTTTGGTTTTTCCACCACCTGTGAAAAGGCGTGATTTATCTTCTTCAAGTAATTTTTTTGTTTCCTCTATAACCATAGATTTTTTGGAAATTAATAGTTCTGCATTTGATAAATGTTTACTCAATCCAACCATTACAGCATCATAATAAGCTTTATAAGAGATTGGCTTCTTTGCCTTAAAAGGTTTAAATAAATTTTCTTCATAGAGTTGATTGGCTAACTCAATAGTTTCTAAAAAAATCTCTCTTAAAAATTCAATATCTTTATCGGAAAATTGGATACTTTTTATCATATAAAAGTTGAGAAAATCTTCCATTTGACCACGGAAATAATCCTTATTTCTCAAAGCAAAAAAACGCAGCACTAATTCAGCATCTTCCATTTTTTTGTAGAGATTATTTTTTTCTAAGTCAGGGTCATCATTTTGTTTAGGTATTCCCCAAGCTTCAGCAAATATAGGATTACGCGATAATTCAAGTAATAGCTCATCAAATTTTCCATGATACAAACAATGTCTTACTTCCTGTTTACTTAAATCTACTCCCCCAGTATTAAGACGTTCAAAGGTCTGCTGTTTTAAAAACATTGCTTCTTCAGGGTCAGTTGTTGACTCTGTAATAATTACAATAGTTGAGATAGAGCGACGGTCTATTCCTGCCCGAATTATTGGATTAAGCTCTTGATAAGTAAGCCCATTCAATTCTGACCACAGTTCTAATCCTGTTAACTTTAATTGATTTTCATAAAAATCTTTAATAGCTGTAATTCTTTGTTGACCGTCCATAACTTCATAGGAGTTATAGTTTTGTTCGTAAAGAATAATTGGAGGTACAGGGATATTAACAAGAAATGACTCAATTAAACGGGATTGCTTTTGTTTATCCCAACGGCTTCTTCTTTGATAAAATGGTTGTATATTCATATAGCCAGGCTTTTTTAATGCCTCAACAAAACTTGGTAGTTTTTCTCTGTTAACTTCAGTAAGTATTCTTTTTTCTCTAGAACGATATTTTTCAACAATATCCACTGTAAACTTGCCGTTTTGAGTTTTAGGTGCAGCTTTTTCTTGCCACATTTTTTGTTCAATTGGTAATAGTGACATTCCTAATATTTACCTTATAGTTTTACTCTAATTTATTATTATATAATTAATTTGCTATTTATTCCAGTTATGAAAAACCAGGTTTCTTCAAGAAACCCGGTTTTGAAAATCACATACTACTTCACAACTAACGTTGTCGTTACCGATCGCCCTTCTTCGGGTGCATATTAATATCTAACCCCCCATCCCCCTTCCCTGCTAGCGTTGGGGGAGATGTTTTCCATAAATAAATCTTCTCCCCTCTCCTTGTAGGAGAGGGGTTGGGAGAGAGGTCAACTACTTCACAACCAACGTCGCTGTAGCCGATCGCCCAAATTCTTCGGGGGCATATTGTAGTAATCTCGTAGGGTGCGTTAACGAAGTGTAACGCACCGCTAAATCTATAATGTTTCGGTGGGTTACGCTGACGCTAACCCACCCTACTAGCTGAATGAATTTTTTTAAATTGTAAACTAGAATTATATGGGTCTTTTTGCCAGATTTGGTAGATTTCCTTGGCAGTTTCTTAGATAGATTCAGGTAGTTTATTAAATGCTTTCCCAAATTTAGAGGTAGTTTCAGAGTTCATCAGAAGTTTAAAGGCTTAGTTTTACCTTGTTTGAAGTCGGCGATCGCTTCCTCAGCAAGTTGGGCGAGTTGGTCTTGAGAATTAGAAAAATTTTCTGCCCATTTTTTCTCGTCTTCTATTTCTGCTAGGATGAGATAAGCTATAGCTTCTTGTTGGTTTTCTGGTAGTTGAGATAGTTTAGTTAGTGCTTCTTCTATAACTTTAGTCATAGTTTTTGTCTGATGATTATTTCTTATTAGTTTAGCGGATAAATAAAAATGAGACAAGAGCAAATTTTTGAAGAAAGTAGTGGTAATGTATTTGCCGACCTTGGTTTGGAGGATGCCGACGAACTTTTTACACGAGGAAAAATAGGTATTCAGGTAATACGTTTGTTGAAAAAACGCCATCTTAAACAGGATAAAATTAGTGAAATTCTAAATATTTATCCATCAGAAGTATCTGATTTAATGAACAGAGAATTTCAAAAGTTTAGTGAAGGAAAACTACTTGATTTTCTCAAACGACTTGATATAAAAATTACTTTACACCGTGTTTGAGAAACCCAAAGCTGAAAAATCTGCATAGTGTTATGCGGTGTGACTTAACGGTGAGAGTCTCAAGAACATTATACTGTATTAACTATACTTAATTTAGGAGAATTATAAGGATGTCCAAGACTGCTATCCAAGAAAAAAGGCTCACACTGGATGAATTTTTGTCATCCCCTTTAGCTAGTGAAAAGTATGAATATTTTGATGGAGAATTAATTCAAAAAATGTCACCCAAACGTTCTCATTCCCGTGTAACACTTGCTTTATCCTCAATTCTTGAAGATTGGAATCAAGATAAGGGGGAAGTCGGTATCGAATGGTGTGTTCGCTTAAAACGAGATGACAAAGATTGGTGTCCGATTCCAGACTTACTCTATATATCTTATGATAAGTTAGGGGAGATTGAATTAGAAGATGATCCTTGCCCCATTTCCCCTGAATTAGTCATAGAAATTATATCACCTGCTCAATCTTTTAGTAACCTTAGCGAGAAAGCGGAAGCTTATCTAAAAGCAGGGGTTAACCTAGTTTGGTTAATTGATACAAAGGTTAAAAAAATCACTGTTTTTTATCCAGATTCTCCTCCACAAACGAAGCAAGGGGAAGATAGTTTAGGGAATGATT
>JBFRWR010000304.1:0-4725 GCA_051439685.1 Trichodesmium sp. | reverse complement strand
CAACACTAGCAACTATCATTAATATTAAGATTAACAATGCCACTGATTGACGCATAGTTTTATTAAGTCAGAAGTCAGAAGTCAGAAGTCAGAAGGAGTAAATATTGAAAAAAAAGGAAATACGATCAAGTCTTCACTCTATTTAAAGCAGGAATTACGCATTAGGAACGAGGTTTGGGCGTTTGAGATTGCGTCGCTGTCGCTTGCTATCGCAAAGCTGCGCTTTTCATGTCGGCGACAGCCGTTAGCGGAAGCTATGCGCCAGCAAAACGCAATGACAGAATTACGTTGTTTTGCGTAAGTCCTATAAACTATTCAGCTATTAGCAGTCAGCACGAGCGCAATTAGACCTTGAGGATATTAAATGAATTTAATTAATAGACTTTAATCTCAAGGAAGCCGATTTTTAGTAATATTTAATATCTGGCTCAATAAACCTTTGAACCTGCTCCAAGAACAATAAGCTGATTGCTGATTAGCTGACGGCTGAATGCTTTAGTCAAGCTAGTTAAAACTGCTGCAAAAAACGTAAGTCACTTGCATAAACCCGACGAATGTCATCTATTTGATGTAACACCATAGCAAACCTTTCTACTCCAAAACCAGCAGCATAACCTGTATATTTTTCCGGATCGTAACCTACTGCTTTTAAAACATTGGGGTCTACCATCCCACAACCTAAAACTTCTAACCATTTCCCATTCCACTGTAAATCTACTTCTGCTGAAGGTTCAGTAAATGGGAAATAACTGGCGCGGAAACGAATAGGTAAATCTCCAAACATTTGTCGGAGAAATTCCTTAATAGTTCCCTTGAGGTCAGAAAATCTTAATCCTTCATCTACCGCTAAAAGTTCGAGTTGATGAAAAACTGCTGCGTGAGTTGCGTCTACAGTATCTCGCCGATAAACCCGACCAGGGGCCACAACTCTGATAGGAGGCTCATGGTTTTCCATGTAACGTATTTGTACAGAAGAGGTATGAGTCCGCATTAAATTACCATCTGGTAGATAGAAGGTATCCTGCATATCTCTAGCGGGGTGGTCTGGCGGAGTATTCAAGGCTTCAAAGTTGTAGTAGTCGGTTTCCATTTCTGGGCCAGTAGCTACTGTATAACCTAAACCAACAAAGATATCAAGAGCGCGGTCTATGAGGCCGTTAAGGGGGTGTATCTTACCTTGGGGGTGACATACCCCAGGCATTGTCACATCTAATGTTTCAGCTTGAAGTTGAGCGGCAATTTCTGCTGCTTGTAAGCTGCTCCGCTTTTCCTCCAGGTTGGTTTGAATAGCTTGTTTAACTTCGTTGGCGATCGCCCCTACTTTTGGTCGTTCTTCAGGACTAAGTTTTCCCATTGCGCCGAGAATTTTGGACACTTGACCTTTTTTACCTAGATAGTTAATCCGTAACTCTTCTAGTTTTTCTAAGCTTTCTGCTGTAGCGATCGCTTCTGTTGCTGCTAGATTTAGTTCTTGTAATTGGGTTTTTATATCACTTATCTGCATATTTTTTAATAATACTGGCAATACTTTTTAGGTGTATTTGCAGTCAGGTTGTCCTTATCATAATTAGTCATCTAATTTTATCATTGGAAATGCTTATTCAGGTTCTTAAATTAGTTAGTGGTAAATTAACTTATCATGTGAAGATAAATATTAGGTAATACCAGTTTGAAAAAGTATTCCTACATTACCTTTTTTTTAGTAGGTCAAGGAGCAGTCAGTTCGGCAACCTAAATTCAAAAAAAGGAGATATGTCAATTTGGCAATAGGGAAAAATAAAAACTGAGGACAGATTTTCCCTACTCCCTACTCCCTACTCCCTATTCCCTTAGAAAAATGAAGATATTAATTAGTAACGATGATGGAATTTTTGCAGAAGGTATCCATAGCTTGGCTAATGGTTTAGCAGCAATAGGCCATGAAATTATTGTTGTTTGTCCAGACAAAGAACGTTCAGCTACAGGTCATGGTTTAACATTACATCAACCGATTCGGGCTGAAATTGTTAAGTCAATTTTTGATGATGCTGTGACTGCTTGGACTTGTTCAGGAACTCCCGCTGACTGTGTAAAGCTCGGCTTATTTGCATTATTAGAAACTCAACCAGATTTAGTCTTAGCTGGAATTAATCATGGCCCAAATTTAGGAACAGATATTTTATATTCTGGTACTGTTTCGGCAGCAATGGAAGGATTGGTGCAAAATATTCCTAGTATTGCCTTTAGTCTCGGAAGTTATACTTCTAGGGATTTTGCAGTTGCTGTTAATTTTGCTCAAACTTTGGTGGGGAAAATAGAAAAGGAACCTTTTGAGAATTTAATGTTACTAAATATTAATATTCCAGCAGTTAAGGAGACAGAAATAGCAGGAGTAAAAATTACCCGTCAAGGAATTCGTCGATACATAGATATCTTTGAAAAACGGGTCGATCCACGAGGCAAAACTTATTACTGGTTAGCTGGAGAATTACAGGAAGATGTAGAAGAACCTCACGATCAACCTTCAGTTGAAAAATTACCAACAGATATTCAGGCAATGCGTGAAAAATTTATTACAATTACTCCCTTGCAATACAATCTCACCTATGGTAATAAACTCGGCTATTTACAAAAATGGAAGATTGATAATTTTCGTGAATAGCTAACATTAATTAGCTAGAAAATAAGGCTAAACTATAAGATAATAGGCAAAATCTGGAAAATTGCAGATTAAAAAAATTTAGCTCTCTTATTGGTAATAATTTTCGTCGATTTCTGAAAAATAAATATGAAAGCTCCCACTTCTCACAGTAATTATGTAACCTGTCCAATTTGTAATCGTTCTAGTGTTGCACAACCAAGATTAATATTTAATGGACTATTTACCTGTCCGTATTGTCATTCTCATCTAGTTATTAGTTGGAGTGGCCATTATGTAAGAGACCCCTTTGCTCTAGACCAGCTCGATATTGGACAAATGCTGAGACGGCAAAGTAGACCTTTGGCAAGATTACGCCGTGACTTGACTCGTCAGTATTTACCAATAATTGCGGTTATTAGTGGTGCAATACTTTTCGGGGGAGCGATCGCTACTCTAAATAGGTATAATTTCAGACCAGCTATGTTTGATGGAGTATTAGAGTGGATGCAAGAAACAGAAGTGTTTGATAATCAAAAAAGTCAGTAAGTATTGAATTTATAGTATAGCAATCCGCACATAGGTTGCGACAAATAAAAAAGTTGAAACTCCGACCTGTTCGCTGTTCCCTATTCCCTAAAAATCAGTAAGATTTTTGCCACAAATAAAATAGGATTGCTATATTTTTTTAAATAATTATCAGGATAGGACTTACAGCAGTTTTCAAATTGATAAACTACACGTTAAAAGTAACTCTAAGTTGTTTTATGATTGGTTATTGCTGATTGCCAAAATATTTTTTGTATTCCAATGAATTGTGCTGTAGGGACTCAATAAACTTTATTTGAGGAGTTAGTATACTTATGTTGGCAGAAAATGAAATTGTATATGAAATTTTACAGGAAAAAGATCTAGAGCAAACAATTAATTGTTTAGTTGATGTATTTCCCAGTGCAGAACCTATGTCAAAAGCACTTCAAGTTACACCTAGTGACTTTTATCCACTTGCTGAGAAAATTTGCCAAAAAGCTGTGGCAGAAGGATTATCTCATATTGCTAAAAATCTAGCTACTTCTGAAGTAGCTGGATTTATTATTTCAGAGCAATTATCAAATGAGTCAGAGGCAGAAATACACAAAAATATTCCTCAAAAATTTGATGTTTTTTCCCAAGTTTTAACAGAATTACATAAGGAGTACGAGATAGAACAAAAAGTCGTTAATAGCAAGATATTTCATATCTTTTTATTGGGTTCTAGAGAAACATATAGAGGCAAAAAGATTGGCAATAAATTACTTGAAAATAATCTGAAGATGGCAACTCAAGCAGGATTTTCCAAAGCAATAGTAGAAGCTACTGGAAATATATCGCAGCACATTTGTCGGAAGTATGGTTTTGAGGATAGAGTTTCTTTAGATTATCAGACTTATGAATACAAAGGAATCAAAGTATTTGAGGAAATCAAGGACCATCAAAGCTGTATTTTAATGGAAAAAGCATTGATAATGAATAATGGATAATTGATAATTGATAATTGATAATTAGAGCTTGCTGATTACTTTTTAAAGCATGGACAGACAAAGGTTTTAGGCTTTTTAAGGTCTAAAAAGGTACCAGGTTTTCACTCTAAAACCCTCAAAAATCTAGTATTTTGCGCAATAGTTGGGCAGAAAAATATTTTGAGGAATTTCTTATATAAAATCCGGTTATATAGTAATCGCACTGATTACTTCGTGTTAATACAAATGTTAAATTTAACAAATCATGCTATTCAAATCCTTTCTTTCTCCGCGTCTCCGTGTCTCCGCGTCTGGTGCGTCTCCTGACTCCGAGCAGGATACGATAACTAATTACCCGGATTCTATATTACTCACTCCTCTCCCCACACTTTCCACTGAGAATTGGTTTAAGGATTGTTTTTCATATTTTTTATTTTAACCTTTATTTATGCCCACCTACTTAAATTTATAATTATTGCTCTGCTGATTAAATATCAAAGCACTAATATATATTAGTTTCAGCCTTTTTTTGTCGAAAAAAGTGTGCTTGTTTCGGTCTATAGAGCTGCAAAAAGCTAGTATTTTGGGATGATTATGGCAGAAAAATCT
>JBFRWR010000303.1:0-9223 GCA_051439685.1 Trichodesmium sp. | reverse complement strand
TGTTAAAAGAACGAATCGTTTATTTGGGCTTACCACTATTTTCATCAGATGAAGTAAAAAGAAATATAGGCATTGATGTTACCCAATTAATTATTGCTCAATTACTTTATCTACAATTTGATAATCCTGAAAAACCAATTTATTTTTATATCAACTCTACTGGTACTTCTTGGTATACAGGAGATGCAGTTGGTTTTGAAACAGAAGCATTCGCTATTTGTGACACAATGAGTTATGTAAAACCACCAATTCATACAATATGTATTGGTCAAGCTATGGGTACAGCAGCAATGATTTTGTCTGCAGGAACAAAAGGATATCGGGCAAGTTTACCTCATGCTACCATAGTTTTAAATCAAGCAAAAACAGGAGCAAGAGGTCAAGCAACAGATATTCAAATCAGAGCAAAAGAAGTTATAGCTAATAAGACAACTTTTTTAAATATTCTCTCTAAAAATACGGGTCAATCACTAGAAAACATTGCCAAAGATACAGATAGAATGCTCTATATGACCCCAGAAATAGCTAAAGAATATGGTTTAATTGACCAAGTTTTAGCAAGTAGAAAAGAACTACCAAAACCTCTACCTGCTTCTCTTTAACTTTTGAATAAAATTAACAAGTTTTGGGAAGTAGAAAATAATTACCAATATAATATCTTGAGCTAGAAAATCAGGTATCAAACCTCCCCTTTTAAGGGGATGAAAAAATCAACTTCAGTTAGAAGGTACTGATAACTTAATAACTGAAATAAGTCCTTAATAAAATCAAACGGAAAAAATATTATGCCTATAGGTGTTCCTAGTGTTCCTTATCGTCTTCCTGGCAGTCAGTATGAAAGATGGATAGATATTTATACTCGTCTTGGCCAAGAAAGAATTATCTTTCTCGGTCAAGAAGTTACGGATGCCCTAGCTAATAGAATTGTAGCCTATATGTTGTATTTGGACTCTGACGATCCAAATAAGCCAATTTATCTTTATATCAATTCTCCTGGTGGCTCTGTAACTGCAGGATTGGCAATTTACGATACTATGCAGTATATTAAAGCAGATGTGATTACTATATGTTTGGGTTTAGCAGCTTCAATGGGTTCATTTTTATTAGCTGCGGGAACTAAGGGTAAAAGGTTAGCTTTACCTAACTCCAGAATTATGATTCACCAACCTATGGGAGGTACCCGTGGTCAAGCTACGGATATTGAGATTGAAGCTAAAGAAATTCTACGGGTTAGATCAGTATTAAATAATATGTTGGCAGAGCGCACAAGTCAATCTTTAGAAAAGATAGAAAAAGATACTGACCGCGATTATTTTATGTCTGCTGAAGAGGCAAAAGAATATGGTCTAATTGACCAAGTAATTGAAGAACGTTAAAGTTAATGGATAATTGATAATGGATAATTAATAATTAATAATGGATAATTAATAATTGACAATTAAAAGTCTATCTCAGGAATTTCATAATTGTCTTTGGCAACGCAAAGCTTCCCTTTTCATGTCGCGAGGGCGTTAAGGTTTGCGGAGTATGACCTAGAAAAGTTATGCGCCAGCAAAACAGAAATAATTATCCATTATCCATTGTCCATTATCAATTGTTAAAAATGAATATTGCAGGTTATTATCAACAATTAGGGTTACACTTAGGAGCTAGTTTAGGAGAAGTAAAAGCTTCTTATCGACGACTAGCAAGAATGTATCACCCAGATGTTAACCCACAAGATAGGCAAGCAAAAGATAAGTTTATTGCCGTTACAGAAGCTTACAAAATTTTGCTGGGAGTTGCTCCTGATCAAACAGAAATAGCAGAAAATTATCCTTCAATATCAAAACCTGAAACTTCATATCCAAGACAAACAAAAGTTAGAGTAACTCCTAACCAAAAACAAGATAAAAATCAATCAAAACCGGAAACTTCATATTCAAAAACAACACCTCCAAGACAAACAAAATTTAGAGTAAATACTAACCAAAAACAAGATAAAAATCAATCTAACCTGTCAGAAGTAGAAACAAAACTCAAACAAAATTATTATTTACACTTAAAGCAGTTATTAAAATATAAAAGATATCCACGAGCGATCGCTTTAGTAGAAGGTTTAGCACAAAGAATGCCCCATGACTGGGAAGTACGTCAGTGGCAGGCGATCGCCTATCAACGTTGGGCACGTCACCTGATTGGAGAAAGACAATTGGACAAAGCCAGAAACTATCTGAAGAAAGCACTAAAAACAGACCCCCAAAACCGTGCCCTCTGGACAGAAGTAGAACATGATTTTCGTCAATTAGAAAAGATTTATTAAATATTGACAGATTAGATTCATAATTATAAGTAAATATCAAAAATCAACTGAATATTTAGGAGAAGTAGGGAACATCTGAACAACTTAGGAATAAGAATTAAATAAAGTCCAGAATTATTTTTGCTCACTTAGACGGTAAATATCTTGGAAGATTTTACTTTTGTAGGTAATAAAATCCTCATTTCTCAAGTAATAACTTTAATCATTGAAGTGCCTGTGCAAAATTAATTACACATTTTACTGACTCTCCGTTACCTGTTGCCTCTTTCAACTATACCAATCCTCTAATCGGTTGCATTATTTTGGGAATAATTAGGAGTCAGGATTCAGGAGTCAGGATTCAGGAATCATAATTTTCAAGGTTTTCAGCTATTTTTAGCTATTATAAAACTTGTTACGCACAATTTAGGATTGCTATAGGAAATTTTCCATAACTACTTATCAGTTTGCTACATACATATTCACCTAATATGACGCAGGAAAAAGTAGCTCATCACGGAGCTAGGTTATCAGGTGTATGATAGGAATTATCAAGACCTGCCATCAATATTTTCCCAAGATATTAGTTTTTTTTATCCAATTTTCAAAATATAGATTAAATATATTCAATTATCAATATATAGCAATCCTATTTTATTTGTGGCAAAAATCTTACTGCTTTTTAGGGGACAGGGTACAGGTAACAGTTAACAGGGGGGAATTTCAAATTTTTTATCTACTTTTTGATTTGTCACGACCTATGAGCGGATTGCTATATAAACAATTGTTTAGTTACTAACTATAAAGTATAATTGAGGCACTTTTAAATTATATTAGCTCTTAATACTAAGTAGCTATTCTGCATTAAGTGATAATGGACAATGGAGCATGGGTAATTACCTCTAGTTAAAACCATCAGATTGAATATAAGGAAATATCCTAGCACTTTTTTCCCCTTTGAAAGGGAAAGCTTTTAACCAGAATTATTCAATTAATAATTATTAATTATTCGGTAATTAATTTTCACTATGTCTATATAGCAATCCCCTAATATATTCCTGGCAAAAATCTTACTGCTTTTTAGGGAACAGGGAATAGGGAACAGGTGATAGTTTCAATTTTTTTATTTACTTTTTAATTGGTCACAACCTATTTAGGATTGCTATAGTGACTTGAGAAAAGTAAACTGAAAGGGAACTCAAGATATTTAACTTATTAGTAGAGTTAAATTCTCCCTTAGCTAAGGGGCATCTCATATTTGCCAAAATACTTTTTTCTGATTCTCTATTCTCTGTTCCCTAAAAGGGATAATTTTTTGGCTTTCTGCAAAATTGAGATGCACCCCTAAGCTATTTATATCAACTTCATAAAAAGTCAAAACTGTTTAAACATCAAACAAAAATAAATCATCAAACAAACTAAAAATGACAGATATAAATCAACAATTCCAAGCAGCGCTCAATTTCCAAAAAGAAGGGAAATTAAAAGAAGCAGAGTCAATATATATAAATATACTAAAATCTGATAGTAATCATGTTGCTTCCCTAATTAACCTTGGTTTAATAGAACAAGGTAAAGGAAAACTAGATGAAGCAACTCAGTTTTATAAATATGCTTTTTCTCTAGATCAAAAAAATATATCTCTCTTATATCTTTTAGCTAGAATTACACAGGAATTAAACCAATTAGATGAAGCTATTATCTACTGGCAAAAATTAGTAGAACTCAAACCAGATTCTGCCCTGGAATTTTACGGTAATATCGGTAATAGCTTAGTTCAAAAAGGTAGATTTGATGAAGCACTCAATTATTTTCGTCGTGCCCTAGAAATATCACCTAAAAGTTTTCAAGCTCATCAAGCAATTGGTAATTTGTTGATTAGACAAGAGCAACTTTTGGAGGCTAAATCAGAATTTGCTAAAGCATTAGAAATTAACAATAATTATCAGGCTGCTAAAGTTTGGTTCACTTTAGTTGACAAGTTACTTAAAGGAGAAAATCTAGTTTCATTTAATTATCAAGGATACCCCATAAAATTTGAAATAACCGGAAAAAATTTAGCAGTAGAAATTGCTAATGTTGGTGGAAGTTTTTATGAGTTAGCAGAGTTAGAATTTATTCGGCAAAACTTAAAATTATCAAATCCAATTATAGTTGATATAGGTGCAAATACAGGGAATCATTTAGTCTATTTTGCCAAAATTATGCAAGCTAAAAAAGTTATTCCCATCGAGTTTCATCCAGAAATAATTTCAGCTTTGAACAGACATATTGCAATTAATCAAGTTGGAAATGTTGACATATCTAAACTAGGGTATGCCATTGGTAAAAATCAGGGTAAATCTTTTATTAAAGAACATCCTGCAAAAGATTTTTGTTTAACAGAAATTGACGATATTATACCCACTGGAAAAGAAGTCACAGTTGTAACTTTAGATCAATTAATTAGCGAAAAAGTTGACTTCATCAAAGTTGATGTACAAGGTAAAGAAATAGATGCTTTAATCGGAGCGAAAAATCTCATATCTAGTTATCAACCTGATATGCTAGTTGAAGTTGCCAAAAATCATATTAAAGACTTTCGTAAATTTTTAGAAGAAGTCAGATATCAAATTATTAAAGCATTTGATCATGGAAGATATGTGAACTTTTATATTAAATATACCAACTAAAGTCTAACTGCAAATATTTGGTATTCAGGTAGCTACTGACAGAAGAATTTTGTTATTACCAATTAATTCTTAAATAATTAGACACTTTCAGAAAAAGTGATAAATCCCTGACTCCAACATTCAAAAATTGGTATTTTTGCAGATATCTATAGTAATCCTATTTTATTCGTGGCAAAAACCTTACGGATTTTTAGGGAACAGCGAACAGGTAGGAGTTTCAAGTTTTTTATTTACTTTTTAATTACCCCCAACCTATGGGCGGATTGCTATATAAAGATAGAGCATATTTCGGACTAATGATGTACAAGTTTCAATGGTAAAATGTTTGTAGGTATTTTACCTGTTAGCTGTGTACCTCACGGGGAAAGGGAAGTGCTGTATATATTGAGCAGAATTTCAATGAGGAATCAACCTATCCCACTATTCTAAAAATGCTTATTTACTTAAGTAAAATTTTTCTGAAAAGCTGGATTTTTCGTTTTTATCTTTAACAATATTTGGGCTGTTCAGAAACATATTATTAGTAGGATAGGTTCATACAAATTATTTACCCATTCAAAATATCTCTAAGGTTTGTTTAGAAAGTAATTATTCTTTGCTGATTAAATATCAAAGCCTTTATAGATAAAATTGTCAGTATTTTTAAGTCTTGAAAAAGTACAAGGTTTTCGTTCTAGGAAGCTTAAAAAGTTAGGATTTTGGGCGTTGGTAATTGGTGGGATGATTTTCTACTAAGGTTGATACCCACCAGTTACTCTGGTTAAATATTTAGATGTATTAAAAACAGATTACTTTTACAGTTTCATCTCTTGATTTACCAACGCCGGATTTTGGGTTAAAGCGAGGCAAAAAAGTTAAGGAATTCTTCTTCCTTCCTCCTCACTCATTCCCCATTATTCCTAACTCCTGAATCCTGACTCCTACCCTCACCCATAAGACTTTTTCAGCAAACCTTAATTAGTAAAGTAGCTATAGCAATCAGGAATCAGATGTGAAAATTAAGGTGTTTCTGATAAGAAGAAAATATAGCAGTTATCATATTCATTTTTATAAATTTTCTTCTTCTTCAATTTTCCCTAAAATTCTCGAATATCTCACAACTTAAATCATATTACTATAGTATGTAATTAGGGCTTGCTGATTAATTATCGCGTGTATTGACAGATAAGGGCTTTAACTTTTTTATATCGAAAAAAGTACCAGCTTTTTAGATATAAAAGCTGAAAAAGTTAGCATTTTAGGCAGATAAGAGGGATAAAATCAAGGGATAATTCTTACTTCTACCTACTCTAAATTACCCATTCTTCCTGATTCATGACTCCTGAATCCTACCCCTACTAAAAGACTTTCCATACCCAAACCCTAATTAATTTTCCCTGGGTACTTAATATTGATAGATGAAAGCAGAATTAACAGTATAAATGTATGAATCAAAGCTAATATATGAGAAGCATTTATCCTGAAAAATCCATTATTTATTGATTAGATATCTATATAGCAATCCTATTTTATTCGTAGTAAAAATTCTACTGCTTTTTAGGGAACAGGGAACAGTTCATTAATTGATAATTGATAATTGATAATAGATAATTACCTCTACCTAAAAGGGAGACGATTGACCAATAAGGAAAATATTTATTTTTTTCCCTTAAAAGGGGAGGCTTTAAACCAGAATTATTTAATTATCTAATTATTAATTATTAATTATTCGGTAATAGTTTCAGGTTTTTTATTTACTTTTTGATTACCCGCCACCTATTTAGGATTCCTATAGCTTACCGCTAATAGCTGAATACCTTATACCAGTTCACTTAAAAAATATTAAAAATAGTTGGTAACTGCTCGAGTAAAAGAATAATCTGAAATTACTGTCAACCTGATGTTTCAATTCTCTAAAATATCACCTCTAACTTCTGGGTTGTCACTTTAGTGCAACAATATTAGGTAGAAGTTTAGACTCACTGGAAAAATATGTAAATGGAAACAATAGACTAATGCAAAGTTTAATTATCTGGGTCATAATATTTATAGTTAGCTTATTCGTTCTAATTAAATCATCTGACTTTTTTACAGATGCAGCAGAAAAAATAGGTATATATTTAGGAATTTCTCCTTTTTTAGTAGGCGTAACTATAGTATCAGTAGGAACCTCTTTACCAGAGTTAGTATCATCTATCATAGCAGTATCCCAAAATTCATCCGAAATTGTTTTTGGTAATGTTATCGGTTCAAACATTGCAAATATTTTCTTGATTATTGGTACTGCATCATTAATTAGTAGTCCTTTAAAAATACAATATGAACTAATTAATGTAGATTTACCACTATTCGTTGGTTCCGCCTTTTTATTATGTTTAACAGTTTTTGATAATAACTTTTCAAGAAATGAAGCTATTATCTGTATTTTGGGATATGTTGTCTATGTTTTATATACAATTAGTAGTGGTAAGGAAGAACAAGATTCAGATGGAAATGAGGCAAAAGAAATAGAGCCAAATACAACATTACTACTCAAACAAATAGGGATTTTGGTTATTAGTTCATTGTTTATCTTTTTAGGCGCAACCTACACAATTGAATCAGTTACTAAAATTTCTGAAATACTCAATATTGGTAAGGACTTAATTGCTTTAAGTGCAGTTGCCCTGGGTACATCATTGCCAGAACTAATAGTTACCTTTTCCGCAGCTAAAAAAGGAAACCCAGAAATTGCCATAGGAAATGTTTTAGGCTCGAATATTTTTAACTCATTAATGGTAATGGGAATACCAAGATTAATCGGTAATTTAGTAATTCCTGAAGATGTTATTGGGAGTGGGTTATTAGTTTTATTAGCAGGAACAATTTTATTCTTTTTTGTGACGCAAGATAAACAAGTTACTCGTTGGGAAGGATTAATATTTTTCCTATTCTACGGATGGTTTATTGGAGATATATTTGATTTGGTTTGATATCTGATGAACTCTAATACTTAGGGTTTCCGGTTGGAATTCTTTTGGTATCAGGTAGGATTCAGAACTAAGAACTAAGAACTCAGGAGTTAGGATGAATGGGGAATTTAGAGGAAGTAGTCGGATATTTTATCCCTTGATTTTTCTGCAATTATTCTGCCTTTTATCCTAAATTTTTGGTTGCTCAAGCTTAAAAAATTGTACTTTTTTCCGCTGTAAAAAAATTAAAACCTTTACCTATAAATGCTTTTATATTTAATCAGTAAGCCAGACTTAAATTTGTACTTCCTGGAAAAATAGGGAATGACATAGAGAGCTTCCTACTGTTAGTACCTAATTTGCCCAAAATCTGCTGTATATTTATATAGCAATCCTATTTTATTCGTGGCAAAAATCTTACTAATTTTTAGGGAATAGGGAATAGGGAATAGGGAATAGAGAACAAGGAACAGTGGGAAAAACATTTCTTAGTCTAAGGTTCATTATCAGTCGATAGTCCTAACCTATTCTTTTTTTTTCTTTAGATATATGAACTTAAAACAAATAGGAACCAAGAAATATACTCTCTTAAATAGAAGCTCACTGATTAGCTCTCTAAGCATTTACATCTCAAAGTTTTATAGAACTGCAAAAAGTTAGCATTTTCGCAAGAGTTGGGCATAAAAATTAAGGGAAAATTATTCCTACTACTTACTCTACACTCCCCACACTTCCCTACTCCCTAAATAGTAACTGGGGAATCAACATAAATATTTGGTTCTTGCATATTAAACTCTATGCCAAATTTTTTCAGTTCGTTAGAAAAATTCTGATTTGCAACTTCCAATAGTTGCTTCCTTAGTTGAATAGAATTTTCAGTAGAACCAAGAATAAAAAATGTCATCCTGGCACGACTTTTACCTGTAGTCTCATGGTCAAATACAGTTATTTTCATACTACCTGGATCAATCCCCATTAATGAATCTTTACTATTTCTAGCTACTTGCTGAACAAGAGCTTCTTCTTGTTCCACAAGTTTCTTAGTAAAGTCTAAATATAATAAAACCATCACTTTTTTACCACGGGTGATATTTTCTATTGCCGCATCAGCTAATTTGTTATTAGGCACAACATATAATGTACCTGTAGCTGCCACCCTCAGTTTAGTAGAACGCAAACCAATAGATTCTACTCTACCGTAAATCTCGCCCGATCCTAATGAGCAACGAATATAATCTCCAGGAATAAAAGGACGGTCTAAAAATAAGACTATAGTACCAAAAAATTGCTCCAAGGTTTTTGAAGCTGAAAAACTAATCGCAATACCACCAATAGATACC
>JBFRWR010000302.1:0-5951 GCA_051439685.1 Trichodesmium sp. | reverse complement strand
ATACGAGATATGTCGTGGTGTCTCGTGGGCTCGGAGATGGGTATAAGAGACAGCCCCTACTCCCCTACTCCCCTACTCCCCTACTCCCCTACTCCCCTACTCCCCTACTCCCCTACTGTGGTCTACTGAAATGAAAAGCGCTGTATGGGTAAGTCCTGGATAATTTATATTAGCCAAAACTTGATAAATTCTGAATAGCTTATTTAATTAAAGTAGATTATATTAATTAAATGTATTGAAAATTTATTCCTCAAATAACTCATCTAATTTTAGATCATATAAAAATGACACAAAATAACGAAGAAACAGTCAATTTTTTTAACTCTATTCCTGGCAGAATACTTTCACACCTAACTGCTGTTTTCTTAACTCTAGGTGGTGTTGGGTTGTTTCAAAATATACCTGTAAACCATTCAAAAACTATACCTTTAAGTCCCGATCCTATTAACCTAGAAAGATATAACAAAAAACAACCTATTAATTACAGTGCTAATACTGTAGAAGCGGAAAAACAATTAGCTATTGAACAATTTAATAACAATGATATTGATGCTGGAAAAAAGGCTGTCGAATCCCTGCTAAATAGAGGTGCTTTTTCCGAAGCAAAAGAAGCTCTTAATATTCTCATCAAAGCACCTAATACTCAGGAAAATATTGACCCAGATATCAAATTTTTATATGGTCGAACAATTTGGGAATCAGCTCAAGATTTAGTTGAAGATAGAGATAGAAATGAGACTATAGATAAAGCTTTAGAATACTGGGAAAAAGCAGTCGAGCAACGTCCTGATTCTATTTTATATCAAAATGCTATAGGTTTTGCCTATTATACTCAAGGCGACTTGAAAAAAGCTTATGATGCTTGGATCAAAGTATTGGAATTATCAGGAGAAATTGTGCCAGAAGCAGAAAAAATGCGTAATATTTCAACTGAGAATTTTAATACTCCAGAAGTTGAACAAAAAGATGCAATTAATGCTTATGCAGGGATTGGATTAGTGATGATGCAATCTGCTAAAAATTCTCCGAGAAATGAGCAAAGAGACCGCTGGTTGAGGGCGTTACAATATCGGACAAAAGTAATGAAAGAAGCTGCGAGAGAATATCATATTCCTCAACTTAGACAAAACTGGTTATGGTCACGAGTAGCGTTACGAGATTGGGATTTCTTAATGAGAACAGATTGGGATATATTAGGAAAAAAAAGTAATTGATACAGGACTTACGCATAGCCACCATATCTCGTAGGGGTGGCCGTTAACCCCTACAGATGGTGTATAATTTGATGTTCTGCGTAAGTCCTGATTATATACGATCTGTAGGGGCGATTTCCTGCGGAATGCTTCGCCAAAGCGATTCACCCCTACTAGATATAGTGGTTCTGCGTAAGTCCTGTAGATATTTTTCGTAAGTTATGATAGAAATAAATCACTATAATTCCACAATTTGTACTTAGAACTATTATTATCGAGGATTACCTGAATATGTTGCCAAAACCGACTGGAATCACAAACGAACTTGCTAAAGAACGGAATCGTGCTGCTGCTGAACGAACACTCACTTCTTGGATTCAAAACAGTATTGCCCTGATTGGTTTTGGAATCGCATTCGATGAAATTTTTGCTGCCTTACAGCAGAGCTTTCCCCAAGATAATTGGACTTTGATCATGAAGTTTGCTCATCTTCTTGGACTCACTTTAATTGGATTAGGAATTGCTTTACAAGTATTAGCAATGATTCAATATCATATTGAAGTTAAATCAATAGAAGTAGAAAACTACATTACTAAGCCAACTGGTTCACTTAATCTAGCAGTTAGTATTGCCATTGTATTATTTGGTTTAGGTGCATCTATTGCAATTTGGCTTTAGAGGATGTTTGAAAAGTATGAATTTTGATTGATATCCCCCCTAGCCTCCCATTTAACAAAAAGCGCAGCATCGTATAGCTTCCCTCTTTCCAAAGGGGACTGGAGGGGGATTTAGGGGGATCAATGACTTCTCAAAGAAAGTCTTAATTAACAGGACTTAGGCATAACCGCCATATCTCATATCTAGTAGGGGCGAATCGCGATTCGCCCCTACAGATGGTATATGATTCAATATTTTTCGTAAGTCCTGATTAATTTCCTTTAGTCAAAAAGTTCTGATAATAATTGACACAAATGCAACAACCCCGATCGCTACTAAACCTGTTCCAACTGTTAATCCAAGTGAACGACGAGGTGTGTAAATGTAATCCCCATGACGTTGAATATGTTGTAACTCTTGATTGTGTTCGATCAGTGCAGTAATCATTGCATAGGTTCCTAATGCGATAAAAGCTAAACCCAAAGTACGGGAAAAACGAACAGGATTAACTTCTTGGGCAACTGCTTGAAAGCTTAAAATTGCACTGACAATAGAATCAATCCCGAAGCCAAAACTAATTAAGGATAAACAAGTCCGAATCCAAGCCATTAATGTTCGTTCGGCAGCCGCGCGGTTGCGTTCCTTGGCGAGTTCAGCTTGGGGATTAATTTTGGGAGTTGGATTGTCTTGCATAGTTGTGCGATCTCCTCTAATGAATTATGAAATTTGGATAATATAAAATCTGGATAATTACTTTACCCAAGTCATTGCGACTGGAACGGAGTGGAAGGAAGCAATCTCGTGGGACTTCTGAGATTGCTTCCTATCGTCGCAATGACCAATGTTCAACCGGATTCTATATTAAGTAGCATTTTCTCGTTCCGCTTGTTTTTTCATTTCTGCTTCCTTTTCTAATTCTTGATTGAGGAAATAGTTTAAAAAGGTTCGGATTAAAGCGATCGCTGCCAGTCGAATAATCGCCGATGTAGTTGGTGTAATCGTTGTGGCTAAAATATCAGCTCCCAGTTGAAATTCTAGAGCCAAAGCTAACCAGGTACCAAAGCGAATCCGGACAAGAATAAACCGAAATTCATCAGAATAGATACGATTGAGTTTAATAGCGAGTTTTATAGTCTTGAACAGTCCGACAAAAACACAAAAAACTGAGATTGCCTCTAAACAGAATTTCCCGAAAGAGACCACCCCAGCTAAACCATTTTCAAGATAATGTAACCATTCCATAACTGAACACTCCTCTAAAATAATTGAAATTAATCTTTTTTTGTTTTTGTATAACAGACTAGGGAACAGGGAAGAGGGAACAGGAAGAAATAATAGATAATTTATGGATGAGAATTGATTTTAAGATGTTTATTTGAGACAATAGGTTCAACAGTTTTTTTACGTTTAAAGTGCTGATTTAAGTCCAGTAGGGTGTGTTAGGCGCTAGCCGTAACGCACCTGTGCAATAGATTTTTGTTTCTAGGTATCTTTTTCTCCCCACCCTCCCCACACTTTCTACCCTCTCCACACTCGCCATCTAACACACCATTTAAGATGAAACAATCCAGTAGTCCAGTAGGGTGTGTTAGGCGCTAGCCGTAACGCACCACTATATAATTCAAAAATTATCTATAGACCAAGTAATCGTGGGATGAGTTATGCCTCGAAAACAATCCGTTAAGCTTTGCTAACGTACTGGATTGATACATCTAAAATGGTGCGTTACGACGGATTGCTAAATCCCTTTCATCATCTGAATTTAAAGCCGTCTAACGCACCCTACAATTTTGGACTAAATTGGCTTGACACGCCACTACTAGACCTCAAACTATGCTATCAACTCAAACTCTCCAGGTTTCCATGTTTTATCAAACCAGGGTTCTAATGGTCCGTACAAACGCAGAGCAACGAACCAGCCTTTACCCGGAACGGTCTCAATCCAATTTTGCTCTTTGCCTGCTGGCGCTTGGGGTCCGAAGTACAGATCGACTGAGCCGTCATCATTCGTCAGCAATTCAGTTTTCTTGTTATTCTTACTGGGGAATTCCTGACTCGTTTGTAGCTGCGAACGGGTTTGGGGATCATAAACAACCACTGACCAGAAATCCTGGGCAGGTACATTATTTGGAATATTCAGTTTATAACTCTTACTGCCATCCAGATAATTACCATCTTTGTCCGTGGTGTTGAAGGCATATTGAGAACCCTTACCAACCATCTTTTTGACCATTGCTGGAGTATTAACTGTTGCCATATAGTAGAATAGTGATCTGGCATCTTGGAAACGGCCTCCAGCACCGCCATCCTTCAAGAATTTATAGTTACCGCCAACAAAGGCAGTAAACCAACCGCTATTTTCATACAAATATGTATCTTCTAAACGAGAACGAAGGAAAATAGATCGGGCTGTGGCATTACCGACTGCAACAGCTTCTCTGAGTATGGCTTTTAGGCGTTCATCCGGTGCAAAAGGTTTTCCTTTCTGAATACCAATGGAGGCAAACATACCTCGCAGTTCAGGATCGATCATGGAAATAGGCTCACGGTCAATCACTGTATGCAGTTCCTCATAGAAATCATACTGATTCGCATGAATAGTGTTGAAGAAAGCATTTGAGCCACTGGTGAACTCCATTGTCGGGGGATTATTGGCTTGGGATAGTGAATAGACTTTTAGACCTCCCTTAAACATGGCAGTGGCAGCATCGGGTTTTCCATCCACCAAAAAACCTCGAAGAGCTAATAAATTGACATAGCTGGTAGACTGGGAAACGAAGAAGGTTTCACCATTTACCTGGGCTTCCATACCACCTTCTGGTGGATTTAGATCGCCCTCATAATCTGGAGGTAAAATCAGATATTTACCACCTTGACCCTGATCTGGCCCAGGGATACCCATATCCGTTACAAATCGGAAGTAGGCATCATTCACAGTGCCAGGACCACATTTAGCGGGAACCTCAACAACGGTTGGGCCGTCTGCTTGGAGATTTAGCATGACCAAGGCATATATGGTATCGGTATTACCTGTAAGGAATAGGGGATTGGAATCCATCAGGTGGTCAAAGATCATACACTGATTAGACTGCTTTACTCCCATCTCCTCAGCACCGCGTCGCATTCCTTCCAGGGATGTAGCAGGAATTCCGTTGAGAAAGGTTTCGACTCCCCGCATAAAATCCAGGTTGTCGTAGCAAGCTTGAACTGTGTCAGCATCTGGTCTTCCATCAAAGAACCTGAGAGTACCGATTCGGGTTTGCACCTCGTCGGGGGTCATAATTTGTTCGGGAATGGGATGATTGTATCCTGGTGTTGGGCTAGTCATTAGTTATCCTCCGGTAATTATTTCTGAATTACTTTACTGTTTATTTTATGGTGCTAAAGCACAACTACAAACAAAAAATTTCGATCGCTTATTGGTGACTTTTTTGTTAACAAGACTGACGCAAAACTACTAATTTAGTAAAGGCTAATGGCATTAGCCCCTACAGGTGTTGTGTAATATCATGTCTGATTGAATAGTTATAATTCAAGCTCGTAGTAAAGCTCTAGCCCTATCTTAATAGTTCGGGCTAGAGCTTTACTACAAACCTTTTTTAGATTTTTTGCGTAAGTCCTAGTTGATAGAGCTAGTCTTTACTTGAATTCTTCAATATCGTTCAATTTCCAAGTCTGGTCAAAGAAAGACTCTAGGGGACCATAAAGACGGAAAATACCAGTCCAACCTTTGTTGGGTAAGGTTTGAATCCAGTTCTTTTCTTTTCCACCAGGAGCTTCTGGTCCGAAATATAAATCGACTGAACCATCTTCATTGATAACTGGATCGGTATAGGAACTAATCCCTGGCATGGGGTTAGTAACTTGAATCATGGAACGAGAAGCTGAATCATAGACCACCATAGACCAGAAATTCTGGGCAGGAATATTCCCTGGAATATGCAATGTATAATTTTTGCTGCCATCCAGGGGATTACCATCTTTATCTTGATGACCGCAGAGGTATTGGGAGCCACCACCCACTTTGTTGGAAGCCATAGCTGGTGTAACACCTGTCGCATAAGCCGCGAATAAAGCCTGGGCATCATAATCAAAGTAGCC
>JBFRWR010000301.1:0-6928 GCA_051439685.1 Trichodesmium sp. | reverse complement strand
TCCTCTGGAACTGGGAAGTTAGCAGCTAGAACTATCCTATCTCCTTCATCCCTATTAAAGTCTGTTAGGGTGTCAACTCCATAACTACCATTTGCATTAAACCAGAAGAAGAAATCATCAGCTCCAGCGCCACCTGTTAAAATATCATTACCTCTTGCACCAGATAGGAAGTCATCTCCTATACCACCATCCAGACTATCATCACCTTTACCTCCTTCAAGAGTATCATTACCTGCATCACCTATTACAACATCAATACCTGCATTACCCTGTACGGTGTCATTTCCCGATCCACCGCTTACTATGTCATCGCCGCGATCGCCGAAGATACCGTCGTTTCCTTGGCCACCGTCTACAGTATCATTATCTCTACCACCTCTGACACTATCATCTCCTATACCACCATCTATGGAGTCAGCTCCTCGGTTTCCTTGGAGGGAGTCAACTCCAGGACCACCAGTTACACTATCATTACCACCACCTAATATAACTACATCATTGCCACCACCTGCTGCAACGAAGTCATCGCCAGCCAAAGGTCCAATACTGTCAGAACCACTTGTTCCAGCAAGACGATCGTCTGCTGGACTTCCGACTCGGATACGTCCCCCATCATCGCTATCTGGGTTAGGTATATCTACTGATGGTGGGGTTGGATTTGTTATATTTGTCACTTGCTTACCTCGTTTTTTAGAATTTACTATTGCTAATTTATCTGTGTTTTGCTCAAAGAGCTAACTTTTAGATTCTGTATAGATGACAGTTTTTGTTAATTTATATCTTCCTTTATGGAAAAGTTCAATCCTTATGAATTGAGACATTCCAAGGACATTTATTGTTCCCAATTATCTTAGGCTTACCTGACTAGATAATTCTTGTTTCAGGAAGCCCGCCCAGGAAGTTTTTGCTTTAACAGATACAATTTTCAGAAATTTATAATTATGTACTGTTAGGTTTGTTTTGGTATCTTTAAAAACTTTATATGATTTTTCCTATAAATAGATATTTTTTTTGAGCAAATAATATGAACATTACACAGTCTACCATAGTCTTGCTGATTGTCAATTCCCAAATTTACGGATTAATTATATCTATGACAGGGAAAAGGAAACAGGGAATAGTTAGAAAAGTATTTCCTCGTCTGAGATTAATCTTTAGTCTCTTTCCTGACTAAATTTTTTCTTGGCTATATGATTATAGATATTATGTTGGGGAACAAAGTTTAAATTTACTTCGTCAAGTTTAGATTTATGCTTATTAGTTAACTGAAATTAAAGTTTTAAGTTTTGCCAACAAACAAATTTTTATCTACTCAGAAAATTCTTAGTTTTCTATGAGACTGAGATGCCTAAAATACAAATTTTGCAATAGATTTTTGTTTCTAGTAGACTGACACATCTCAAATAAAATTGTGCAATAATAGATAGTTTTAGCTATGTCAGTCCACTAGGTATTCTCATCTCTTTACTGATGCAGATAATTCCTAAATTTCCCCTACCCCTCTTTTTTCTCACACTATGTTTGTCAAACTTGGATTGTTCTGGACTAAGTTAAAAATTAATTCTGAAATATGCTTGCCATAACTACAAAACATCTGTTAATATAATTAATTGTTAGACCTGGAGAGGTGGCTGAGTGGTCGAAAGCGGCTCACTGCTAATGAGTTGTACGGGAGAACCCCGTACCGAGGGTTCGAATCCCTCCCTCTCCGTTTTTTCAGTTGTGTCGTAGGGGCGGGTTCTCCAACAAATTTTGATGGTCAACCTCAGATTTAGGTAAACCATCCCTCATTCATATCAATTAATTTTGGTAGGGGTTGGTTCTCCCATAAATTTCGATGGTCAATCTCAGATTTAGATAAACCATCCCTCATGTAGATCAATTAATTTTGGTAGGGGTTGGTTCTCCAACAAATTTCGATGGTCAATCTCAGATTTAGGTAAACCATCCCTCATGTAGATCAATTAATTCTCGTGGGGCGGGTTGATCTGACTTTATGTTGAACCTTATTAATTGTTATGTGGAACCCGCCCCTACTATTATATTTGCTCAAAATTTTTTCATTGCCTCTACAAATTTTTGGGAAATATAAGGTAATATTCTCTCATTTTGACTAAGCTTTTTACCTTCTATAAATACAACTAATAGATATGGCTGAAAATTTGGTAACTCGATGTAAGCAAAATTGTGGCGTATAAATTTATCTAAAGTTCCTTGAGACCATACATTAGCATCTTCAGGTAGAGCATCTTCTATAAATCCTGTAGCTCGATCAGTATAATTTCTCTTCAATAAATTTCTCATCTTCTCTGACGCTTCAGAAGATACTGCAACCCCGCCAATAATACTATGTAATAAACGAGCTGTGCTATTAGTTGTCAGTATATTCCGATTTTCCATCAATAATCCTTGAAAAATCTGTTCTCTACCATAAGGACCATCATACCATGTTTTTTGATTAACATTAATAGATTTTAACTCAGGCCATTTGAGAGATTGAAAATAACGGTTGACAAAGTTACGTTGATATTTCCAGGTTTGAAAAGGTCCGGGAGATAATTCTGGTCCGCTGGTAGTTCCTGTTAAAACATCTAAAACTAAACCAGTTGCATCATTACTACCAGAAAGAATCATATTTTTAATTGCTCTTTCTAATTCTGGTGAAGTTTTGACCATTCCTTTTTGTAGCCATTCAAATATAGCTACAAGATAGAATAAATGGACTATCCCTCCTGGATATATTGGTTCATCTCCGCGATCGCTCCAACCACGGACTTGTTGTTGCCAAAAGTCTGTGGTAGTATTAGACTCCGATAATATGGGTGAATTGTAAACTAACCAAGTTATGGCAATTTGCTCAGAGGTTAATTCTGAAAATTCTAATTTGGTTGCTTTTATAATATCTTGACCCAAAATATTTAACTGTTCATCTTTATCAAAGAATGTCATATATAGAAATAATCAGGATAATAATATAGTTATAGAATCAAATAGTTAAGATTCGGATTGAGACAGATACATTATATATTTATCTTGTGCATTAAAAGTCTAAAATTACTGATGTGCAGGTTTGACGAAGATGAATAAGGTAAAGTTGTTTTCTGTTACTTGTATTGATGCTCTGTTCTATTTTTTTATATAGCAATCCTATTTTATTTGTGTATAAAAATCTTACTACTTTGAGACAACAACGAACAGGCAAGAGTTTCAGTTTTTTTTATTTACTTTTTGATTACCTGCAACCTAATTTAAAAAATCATGGAAAACTATTTTCTTATCAATTATTTTGTCAATGTTTGAGAACAAATACAGCGGATTTATTGTAGGTACGGTTGTGCTAGTTCATTAATGGATAATTGATAATTGATAATTACCTCTCCCTAAAAGGAAGAGGATTGAATCAAAGGAAAATTTTTTCTTGTTTATCCACGGCGAGTGAGAGGCTTTAAACCTTAATCATTCGGTAATTAAGAAACTTAATTATACATATATAGGTATTTAAAATTGCACAAAATTATTAATTAATTCTCACTATTAATTCTACATTAATTTGATTTTATGTAAGTTCATCTTAATTGGGGATGAGAAGGCAAATCTTTCTATTTGTCTTTAAGCAAACAGCTATTAGCGTTCATATCTGACTACGGAATCCTGCGAAACAGCTTTTTAATGTAATGATTTAGCTCAATAGACCTATTAAAGTTAACTGATAAACTTGTTACCCATACTTTTAGTTATTGGAAACCGCTTAACTACTTTTTCCAGTGTTAAAGCGAATAAAGCTGAATGCTGAATACTTACATTTTTTCTGATGATAATTCCTAATTATTACTCACTTAATTTACAAGGATTCAAGCATAAATAATATAATTTATATTGATACATTTTAATTAGTGAATAACTACAAATTTGCTGATAATATTGAATATGAGTGTCAGGCTAACATTAATATTTATGATTCCGATAAATGCAATTGTTTAGCAACTCAAGCAGCAATTGGGCGACATTTACAAATTATTGAATCTAAGGTAGCATATCCTCACACAGTATTAGTCAAACTTATCGAGGATGATTATCCAGGATGGCTAGCAAATAAAGATTTTGAAAATATTCAACCTGCCCTAGCTCCTTATCAACCTTCTATTTTTAATGAAATTCAAATTAAAAATACAATACCAGAAGTTATTGCTTTTATCTATAAAGCAATGAATATTTCTAATTATTATCTGTGGGGAGGAACAGTCGGACCAAATTATGATTGTTCTGGCTTAATTCAAGCAGCTTTCGTTTCTGTAGGTATTTGGATACCTAGAGATGCTTATCAACAGGAAGCTTTTTGTCAACAGGTTTCTGTTGATAAATATCAATTCAATAGTCAAATTCAAGTTGGAGATTTAGTATTTTTTGGAAGTGGTGAAAAAGCCAACCATGTAGGATTATATTTAGGACAAGGAAGATATATTCATAGTTCTGGAAAAAGTCAGGGTCGTAATGGTATTGGTATTGATATATTGTCTGAGTCTGGGGATGAAGTTAGTCAAATATATTATCAACAGTTTCGGAGTGTGGGAAGAGTAGTAAAAAATTATCAAAGTGCAACTTTAGTCAGCAACTAGAGTTAACAAATAAATATATATTACTTGATTTACTCTGAAATGAAAGTAGATTCTTTGTCAACCTAAATATTCGTGATGGATAGACATCGAAGGGAAAAAATACATGGTTAAAGTTGTCAAAATAAACAACTAAATACTTGAGTATGGATGAGTCTAATTTTGCAAAAATATATTTTTTTTCTATTCCCTATTCCCGATCCACTGTTCCCTAAAAGTAATATTTTTTTGCCTTTCTTCAAAATTGAAATGCAGCCTTTAAGATTAATGAATCACGAACACGAAATAATCAAGGAAATCAAACAAATAGGACTGAGTTATTGTGGTAATTTATCAAATATGAAGTAGATAAAAGTAGGGGCTGAAATAACTGGTATATCTGACCTTTAAAATCTCAAAAAAAGTGTTTAATAACTTAGTCAAAAAATCTGTAATTAATTTGGCAGAGGTAGTTATTACTTCTGATTATTCTCTTGTCAACTACGAGACTGGTATAATTAACAGTTAATATAGCGTTTCTCAAATTAGTGAGATACACAGTAAAGAAAATTAGTAAGCTAATATAGTATAGCGTTTCTCAAGAACTGTGAAGTACAGTTATCTTTTTAGATTTTATTCCCTGTTACCTGTTCCTGCAAATAAATGAATGAACGTACCTCACTAATATGGGAATTTCTATATTAGCTTTTTCAATTTAATCTCTCCTTGAAATAAATTATCAAATTGCTACAGTTAATACCTCATTGATAAATCCAATAATTAGAAATTTAGATGTTAAACAGTTTATTTTTAACTGACATTTACAAAAAGTCTATTCTATGAAAAAAGTCTTGTTCCACCTTAAACCATATTTGCGCTGGATAATTCTGGGAGGAACAGCATTTTTCCTTGTCAAAACTCTGAAAAACCATTGGCAAGAAGTTATACAAGTTCGTATTAGTGAGTTGGGAGCAACTTATTTAGCGATCGCTTTTCTAATTACTATTATCGCTCTTGTGTGGTCTGGAGTGGTCTGGTTTTTTATTATTAAAGAGTTTAATCAAACTGTTGATTTACGATGGGCTATCAGAGAATATGCACTAACAAATATTGCTAAGTATTTACCGGGAAATATTTGGCATTTCTATGGTCGTGTTGCTGCGATTAAAGAAGTAGGAGTATCAATTGAAATTGCCACTATAACTGTATTAATAGAACCTCTTTTAATGGCTGCTGGTGCTTTAGTTGTGGCTTTATTTGACATCAAGCCAGAATATTTACTTTTCCAATTATTTTGTTTATTTTTTGTGCTTTTGATTGTTCATCCAATAATTTTAAATCCAGTAATTCAATATTTAGTTAAACTCAGATTACAAGATTTAGTTAAACTTCAATTGCCAGGGAAAAGTTTTAACGAAAATACACTAACTGAATTAAAATTAGACCATTATCTGCTCAAGCCTTTTTTAGGAAATATTTGTTTTGTTTTACTTCGAGCATCGGGATTTTTATTAATTATACTGGCATTTAATCCTATTCAATTAAATCAAGTTCTACCAATAATTAGTGTATTTAGTTGGGCGTGGTTATTAGGTTTAGTTGTGCCTGGCGCTCCTGGTGGTGTAGGAGTATTTGAAGCAACTGTTTTAACTTTACTAGAACATGAATTTTCTCCTAGTATTCTATTGAGTGTTGTTGCCTTTTATCGTTTGATTACTGTCTTGACTGAAACTTTTGTTGCTGGTTTTGCTTGGCTAGATAAAAGGATATTTAATCAATAAATTATTTGATAAATTATCAACAAAATTGGTTTTAATTATATATAGTAAATTCCTATTTTTTGACTTATATAGCAATCATATTTGAGTCCTGTAAAAAATTTAATCGCTTTTAGGAAACTGCGAAAAGGTGTGAGTTTCAGTTTGTTTTTATTTACTTTTTGATTTGACAACCAATGGGCGGATTGCTATATCTTTAATAAAGATTATTAGAGTAAAATCAGGAAAATAAAGGATAGCAATATTTACACTTATTCTCTTTCATTCCTACCACCTAAAACTCAAACACCTAGAAATCAACCAATTTAGCAATATTATTTGAAAATTCTATAGCGTTTCTCAACAAGGGTGAGGTACAGTTGTTTTTCTGATTTGCTATTCCCCATTCTCCCATCTTCCCTACTCCCTACTCCCAAAACAAAGCAATTTTGGGCGTTGGTAAATTAGTGTATGATATTAATCTTAATTACTTAGGAGTCAGGAGTCAGGAGTCAGGAGTCAGGAGGGAAGAAAGAAGAACTAAAGAATAGTAGAAGGAAAAAATTTTTTGGTTGCGTA
>JBFRWR010000300.1:0-5542 GCA_051439685.1 Trichodesmium sp. | reverse complement strand
CTTCTTTGAACGTACCTACTGTAGCTCAAACTCCTATTAGAGAATTACAGCGCGATCGTCAGGTAACTATTCAAGGGGAAATAACCGATATTTGGGATGATGAGTTTAAACTCAGTGATGGTACAGGAGAAATTATAGTTGATACTGATGATGAAAAAGCTATAAATTTATCAGTAGGAGAAAAAGTGACAGTAGTAGGCAAATATGACGATGATGATTTTGACGCATTTACGATCACACGTCAAGACGGAACTGTAATTAATATTCGCTCAATTTATGATGATGACGATGATGACGATGATGATGACTAATAAACATCTCCAAAAATCAAAAATCAAATCAATTCTTATCCAGAAATTATCAATTATTCCCCAGTCCTTTTACTGAGTTTTATTTACCAGGAGTTAAGAACAATGAACAACAAAAAATATCGTAAATTGCATCGAATCATCGCCCCTATAGTTTTTTTACCATTATTTCTGACTGTAATCACAGGAATAGGTTACAGACTCGGTAAAAGTTGGTTTGGTTTGTCTAGTGAGCAAGCTGAGATTTTCATGGTGATTCACCAAGCTTCATATCTAGGAGACGAACTTAAACCTTTTTATGTACTGTTAAATGGTATCGGATTAATTTTCATGCTGGTTACAGGTATCACTATGAGTGGTATATTCAAGAAAAAAAGATTGACTGATTAATTAAAATCAACAACTTGGTGTTGCACAATAGAGAATGATATTCTCTAATTTTTATAGAAGCCATTTGGTATCTCTAGAAAATAGGTTAGAGGGAGAATGAATTGATAAAAAATGGGTAATAATTGATTTGATGATTGGATAAGTGGGAGATATCTAATACATCCCATCTCCCCATCTCTCCCCACTCCCCACTCCCCCACTCCCCCACTCCCCTACTCTCAATCTATAATTTTAAATAGCTCCTTTCAGGGGTTCTATATAATGGGAGCTAGTTTCTACCACTAATAATATCAGGACTTACGCAGCAGAACCCAGAAACCCGGTTTCTCGTAGATGTCTTTTATTAAAAACAACGATTTATCGTAGAAACCGGGTTTCTTTGCGTAAGTCCTACTAAGTATCTAAACATCAAACAAAAATCATTCTGGCTAATCTAAAGGTTGTGGAACAGCAACTCCATAACCCTGAGCATAGTTGATTCCTATAGCCTTAACTTGCTCTAAGATAGCACCATCACTGACAAACCCAGCGATTGTCTCCAGACCCATCACATGGCCAATATTTTTCATTCCCTCGACTATAGCATGATCTATAGGATCAGCAGCAATATCCTGAACAAAACTACCATCAATCTTTAAGTAATCTACAGGTAAATTTTTGAGATAAGTAAACGGAGATACTCTACTGCCAAAATCTTGTAGAGCAAACCGACAACCTAAATCTTTCAGTTGTCTAATTAACTTAGCAACATGAGGTAAATTAGCGATCGCCACTGTCTCAGTAATCTCAAAACAAATATTCTCTGGAGAAACATTAAATTGTGCAAATTGTGCTTGTAAAAAATCAAGAAACTGGTCATCATTAACTGTTGCTTCAGAAAGGTTAATTGCATAAATAGAATCTTTCTTTTGACTAATTAAATACTTGAAAAGTTCCTGACTATTGGTATCTTGAAAATCTGGTTGCCATTGACCTTTTACCTGTGATAAATAGCTAAAAAAGTTTGTAATCACCCAACGGTCAATCATTGGCATCAAATTATATCTTTCTGCTGCTGGCAGAAATGCCATAGGTGGAATTAACTCACCTGTATCATCTGGCAAACGTAATAGTATTTCATAATAAAACTTAGTCATCTGAGAATCTGCCAAAGCTAAAACAGGTTGGTAATACAAACAGAAAAGGTTTTCTGCACAAGCTTGATGAATTTTTGTTGCCCAATGTAGAGTATTTTGTTGCTGCTGTACATCTGGATCGTTAATTTGATAAACATGAAAACGATTTCGACCTCGATTTTTAGCCATATAACAAGCAGCATCAGCAGCACTAAGAGCTAGATTACTATCATGTCCACCAGGATTATTAAGAGTTTCTCGATTAATACTGACCAAACCAACACTCATACCTATAGTAAAACTTTTTCCGTCCCAGAAAAACCGAAATTGATTAATACTTTCAATTAATTGTTCTACCACTTGTTGAGCATTATTTATTGTACACTGTACTAATAATAAGGCAAATTCATCCCCACCAATGCGGGCAAGAATATCTGCTTTGCGACAGCCAGAAATTAATAAATTGCTAACTTGGCGCAACAATTCATCGCCAGCTTTGTGACCACAAGTATCATTGACTATTTTGAATCGATCCAAATCTATATAAGCAAGAGTATGTTCTTGAGCGTACTTGTTCACAGCTACAAAGGAATTATCTAAGTATTTCTCAAATTCTCGACGGTTGAACAACCCTGTTAAAGGGTCATGTTGAGCTTGCCAAGATATCTGACTAACTAACTGGCGTTCGTCTGTTACATCCCGAAATACTAATACTGCTCCCAATATTTGATTATCTTCTGTTTTAATTGGGGCTGCTGAATCTTCTATAGCATATTCTTGACCATCACGAGCTAGTAATAGAGTCTTATTTCTCAGTTCAGCTCTTTTCCCTTCTCGAAAAACTCGATCTACAGGGTTTTGTATTGGTGTCCGTTCTACTTCATCAATAATTTGAAAAATTTGATTGAGGGGTAAACCCTGAGCTGCTGCTAATTCCCAACCAGTCAATTGTTCGGCAATAGGATTGAGATAATTGACATTACCATTTTCATCAGTAGTAATTACCGCATCCCCAATAGATTTTAATGTAATTTGAGCTAGTTCTTTTTCTTGAAACAAATCTAACTCCATCTGTTTGCGTTCTGTAATATCTTCAGAAATGCCAGCGGTGCGATATATTTCACCAGTTTCTTTGTGGACGGGAAAAGCACGTTCCCAAATCCAACGAACTTCACCATCAGGTCGGAAAATACGATATTCATCGTCGGTAAACTCACCACGACGTTGTTGCTCCAAAATTGCCATATAGCGATCGCGGTCTAATGGATGAATAGTATCTATAATTCTTGCTTGCAAATCAGAGAAATTCTTGAGAGAGAAACCCCAAATTTCCTCAAAAGCAGGACTGACATAGATTAATTTATTTTTTTGACGATCATTTATCCAAAAGACTTCTCGAATATTTTCTGCAATTTGTCGGAAGTTTTCTTCACTAGCTTTGAGAGCATTTCCAGTTGTTTGTCGTTCTATTGCTGTACCTAAAATATTAGCAATTGTTTGCAGGAAATAAACATCATCCTGTGTAAACCACCACCTCATGTTAGTATATGCTCCTATTACCCCATAAGGTCTTTGACGAGCAGGAATAACTACACTTATTCCTGAAAAAATTTCGTGATCGTATAATAATTGCGGTCCGGTAAATCTTGTTTCTCGACGCAGGTTATCAATAACTACAGGCTCGGATGAGCTTAAAGTATAACCTGCTAGAGAATCAATACTAACGTCTACAGTCGCATTACCTACCAACCCCTCTTGCCAACCAACACCTGCCTTCAATAATAACGTTTTGCCATCAGGCAGCAGTTCCAATATCTTAGTATATTCAACATCTAATATTTGAGCTATTACCTCTACTACTTCCTGCATCAACACAGAAACATCTGTCCCTGACAGAGCTTTCTGAGTAATGTCTGCTAGAACTCTTTGTTGGCGAATCCGATTTTTTAAGCCTTGGTTAATCAACTGTAATTGGGCTGTTTGCTCGGAAACACGTTCTTCTAGTTTAGTGTTGAGTAGAGTAAGTTGTTTTTCTGCATATTTGCGGTCAGTAATATCGTGACCTTCAGTAATTAAAAAGATTGCTTGCCCAAATTCGTCAAAAACTGGTTTGATCGAAAAGTCGATGGTAATTACTTGTTTACCTTTACCCACTACCAGAATTTCATAACGAACAAATTCACCTTTGGCTGCTTGAGCGATCGCTAGCCTAATTTTTTCTTGGGCAATTCTATTTTGAGTAGCTATATCTTTAATGGGATGTTGATCGTTATCTGTTGCTAAAAACCATTCACTATCCCAAAAAATTTGTCCGACAATATCTTCAGATTTAAGACCAGTAAAGTCTAAGAATGTTTGATTAGCTTCTAAGACAATGCCATCAGGTTTGAGAAGTCCAATAAATTGAAATGTTTTGTTAAAAATAGCTTGGAAACGTTTTTCGGTTTTCCTGATAGCTGTGATATCTCGCCCCACTGCTTGATACTCTATTAAATTATGATCTTGATCAAATATGGCTCGATTTGTCCACTCCTGCTTGATCGTCTCTCCACTGCTCATTTCTAGTATTTGTTCATTCACAACTACAGGTTTTTCTGGGGTCAGAGTCTCTAATAGTTGTTGTAACTTGAGTGCCTCGAAAGATGAGAGAAACTCGTAAAAACTGACACCAATTAATTCTTCTGGCGTTGTGTTAAAGTAACGACAATAAGCATTATTCACAAAAGTTAATATTCCGCCTGGATGAAAACGACAAATTAATTCTGTTTGGTCTTCAACTATGGCACGATAGCGATTTTGAGTGTTTCTCAGTGCAAATTCTATCTCTTGACGCTCTTTAATTTCTAATTCTAAAGTTTGATTAATTGCTCTTAATTTTGCTGGAGTTAGTAATTCTAATCCCTGGGGAATTAGACGGTACATTTCCCAGGCGGTGAATATAGAAATGATTGCTGTAATTGCTTTGATACTACCAGATACCCAATAAGCGGGATGCCATAAAGTCCAAACTTCAAGGAAGTGAACTGTACCACAGGAGGCAATGAAAGCTCCAAACATCCAGAATATTGATCTAAAGGGTATATCCTGTCGGGGCCAAACAAAGTAAACTAACATAATTGGAATAGAGTAGTAGGCTATTCCTGTTAATATGTCTGAGCTAGCGTGTAGCCAGACTAACCCTGATTCCCATAAATAGCATTGCCCATGAGGCATAAATTGTTCTGGGGAGAATATATTTTGTATAAGTTGCCACATAATAAATAGTTGTATAGCTTGAATTGTTTAAATTTTGGTGTAATTGCAAACTTTGGTAGCTGTTGTTTATCAATATATTTATTATGATAAAATATGTATACTAATAATCATTTATAATTATAGTTTACCTAATTAAAATATTATATCTAAATAGAATTGTAATATTGTTGCTGAGAATTAAATCTTCATACTTTACCCGAAGAAAAACATAATTATTTTTAATTGCAAAAAAGACATTTTAAAAAAATAATGCTATCCCATCAAAATCTTCTTAAAAATAAAGCAAAGCCGGAAAATATTTGATAAAAAATTTTCAGCATTCCGCAGGAAAAGAGGCTTGCTGACGGCTGATATCAAATCCGGTTGAATAGTTATTGTATAGTCGGGAGTAGGGGAGTAGGGGAGTAGGGGAGTAGGGGAGTAGGGGAGTAGGGGAGATTGAATACTGAAAATTATAGAATTATCAACATATAC